>JBFMDH010000024.1 GCA_040754075.1 Acidobacteriota bacterium | reverse complement strand
GCTCCACCCATCCCCCCCCCCAAGACCCGGTAAATCTCAGATAAATTAAATTATTTATTCAATTAAGGAAAACTGTGTAGCAGCTACACATCTGTGTAGCTGCTACACAGTTCCCTGAAGTCGTTCGGTTGAGGCGGAATCGATTCAATTCGACAATTTAATTCCTGATGTGATTAATCGGCGCGGTGCCGCTTACCGCTCCAAATTCAAGCGATTCATTTTTAAGTATAGTCCCATACGGGAAAGCCCCAATGCTTTGGCAGCTTGAGCGATGTTTCCCGATGACTGTTGCAATGCCAGCATTATCATTCGCCGTTCAAGCTCATCGGTTGCCTCTTGTAAAGTTGCTTTCAAGCCGTCAACTTCAATTGCAGCAAAAGGCTTTGAGGCTGCATTTTCCTTGGCTTGAATTTCCCGACCGGCTTTCACAATTTCAATTGAAAGCTTATCGGGCGACACGGCGGTTCCCGAATCGCTATAGGCAACGACTCTCCGCAATTCGTTGCACAACTGTCGCACATTGCCGGGCCAATCATAAACCAGCAGTAAATCAAGAGCCTCTTCCGTTAGTTCTATGCCGGTTTTTGCCGATTCTTGCTGATACACGGTTAAATAATGATTGACCAAAACCGGAATCTCTTCGCGACGTTCTCTGAGTGGCGGCGTGTGAATGCGAATTACATTAAGGCGATGAAAGAGGTCTTCACGAAATTTACCTTGCGCGACGGCATCTTCAAGATTGGAGTTAGTTGCTGCGACGATACGCACATCAACAATTTCGGGTTCGTTGTCGCCAAGCGATAAGATTTCGCCTTCCTGAAGGAAACGCAAAAGCTTGGGTTGCAAATCCAACGGTAAATCGCCGATTTCATCAAGAAAGAGCGTACCTCCGATTGCCGTTTTAATGATGCCGGGATTATTTGACATCGCACCGCTAAAAGCGCCCTTGCGATGTCCGAACAATTGACTTTCGAGCAACTCGCGCGGGGCAGCGGAACAATTAAACGGGAGAAATTTTTTGGCGCGACGTGATGAGGTCGCATGAAGGGCGCGGGCGATTAATTCTTTCCCGGTTCCTGATTCACCGGTGATTAACACCGTGACATTGGATGAGCGGATTTTTTGAATTTGTTCCAATACATCATTCATCGCGCGACTGGCACAGATAAATCCGGGGATTTGTAGTTGCGCAAGCATCTGTTCGGGATTGAACACGCGAGGTTTTTGATGATTGCTTTTAAACTGGTTCAGTTCGAGGCTATGTTCTGCGAGTTGCAATAATGGTTTGAGTGTAACCTTGACCGCTTTGAATCTTTCGGATTGCGGTTCAATAACCTGCAAGAGAAATTTGCATTGATGATGATCCGAAAATTCATAAACACAATGACGGGCGTATTCGGTTTGTGGAACCTGGTTGATGAATTCCTGTTCGGATATGCAAGCTGGTTCATCTAACCCAAGAGCGGTTGCAATCACATATTCTGTAGAAGTTTGATTGACATTTTCAACTGTAGGCTTCGTTTCAAAGATAACAATTGCTTGAGCAGCGGCAATCGCTTGTGTAATCGAAGCGATTTCATGGAGCAGAAGTTTGCGTGAGATCGAGGCACGCAGTATCCGTTGGGCGATAAATCCATCAATTGAAAGTGCCAAATCCGATGGTTGACGATAATCTTGTATTTGTGATGGCGAAACAGAAGTTTTTGCTTGCTTTTTTAGCGTGTTTAAAAAATCTATTGCCTCCTTCGCATTCAACTTCGCGCCGATCTCTTCAAATATGGACAATGCAGTTTCGACTTCTTTGATTGATTCATCGAAAGCCCGAAGTTCTTCTAAAATTGAGGCGAGGAGTATGCGGTTGACGGCGCGTTCATATTGATATTCGCGGATTTCAAAAAAAGATGTGCTTTGTTCGAGCCATTGGATGGCTGCAGCAAAATTATTTTGTGCGGCAGCGATTTTGGCATCCAATCGGCAGAGGAAACCAAATAATTCCAAATTCGGGTGCCGGTTGATTTGAGCATGCATTTCTTCAACAATTTTAATTGCTGCTTCGATATCGCCCTGTGAAAGCAGTGCCTCCGACAACCAAATTTGCGCATCCATCAAGTGTCGGGTTGCTTTTAATGACAAAGAAATATCAACCGCTTTTTGCAAATACTCAATGGCTTTAATGACATTTCCTTCAAGTAAATATTTGCGACCAATGGTAATATCCAAAACGATTTCTTCGGCTGAGGGTTTGGAGTTTTTTTGCTTGAAATGGCTGAAAATTTCTTTTGCTTCTTCAAGAATAGCGTCTGCTTCCTGGAGGTTTCCTTGCAATAAATTGATTTGTGCCAATGTATCGAGAAGCACTCCAAGATACATTAACCGCGACGAATTCCTTACGATTCGGATTGCCGAACGGCTGATTTTTTCTGCTCTATTCAAATCTCCGCTAAGCATCAGGAGGTATGCTTGTGTGTTGTAAGAGACAGCAATGTCCGGTTCATTCTGAGTCTTGTAAAAATATTCAATGCCTTTTTCAAGGTAGCTCAAAATTGGTTGGTTTACCGGATCAACATAATATCTTGCAATAGCAGCCGTATGATAGGTAGTGCCAAGTAAGTATGCATCCGTTTTATCTCCTATCATTACGAGCATTTGATTGGCGTAATGCCAAGAAGATTTAAAATCCCCCTCATGAAAGTGGATACGACTGAGTTGAAAATAACATAAGGCGATTTCACGCCACCCGCCAAGTCGCCGATAGTGCTCTAATGCGGCATCGCAATAATCGCGGGCGATTCGGTGCTCGGAAATATTAATATAAGAAAGCGATAAGCCCTGATGGCAATCGCCGATTTCTTTATCATTGCCAACATGATAAGCAAGGCTCAGCGCTTGATTCAATAACCCAATGCCTCGTGGCGAATCATTGTTGTAACTGTAAGCTCTGCCTAATTGGGTTTTTAAAATGATTCGGAGAGGCTGAGAAAACTGCGCCAGTTTTTCAGGAGAAGCGTATTTTTCAAGGGTTGATAGCTGCTCGCGGTGTAACCCGCGTATCTCATAGGTTTCAGCTAACTGGCAGCGAATCCGCGCTTCTTCTTCGGCGGCGGGACGCATTCGCAGAGCGCTTTGAAAATGAGCAATCGCTTCATCGTAACGACTATCTTCTTTAGCTGCCGTGCCTGCTGCGGTTGCCTCAGCCGAGGTTCGGTGGTTCGTCAGTTTGTGCTTTGCCATATGTGGTGAGGAGTCTTTATTGTCTCGTAAAATTTCTTACTTCACTGAATCGATTTGTCAGGGCATTGTAAACCTTAATCTGCACGGTTTGTCCGACAGGAAGTAATTGTTCAAGCTGGGCATCGCGGCTGATGATTTGCGTTGTGGTGCCGCCCGCTTCTCTGGCAGTTTCCGGGTAGCTCATCACTTCAAGCCTCACGCCATTGATTTCAATCACCGAATCGTTGGTAATCATGCCGTTGCCGTTGACCCGTAATTCCAAGCGACCATTTTTGTTTTTGAGTTTGACTTTTTTGATGACCGGTTGCGCTGGCGTCGCTTTGTAAACGCCAAGCGGTTGGGTGTGATTTTTGCGACCATAGGCGAAAAACGCCACCTCCCCCAAATCATTCAAGGCGAAGGTATCAATTTCGCGAATGGTTTCGCCGGTGGGCACGGTGTCGCCAACTGCCACGACTTTGAGCATAGCGTTTGGTGAAGCCAGGAAAATCGCTGTGCCGGACCTGCCGTCAATGACTTTGGCTTTGAATGCCACGGCGCTGTTGGCATTGATGCGCGGTCTGAGCAACAGGAAATTTTCAATCAGGTCGGGGTCATCGAGGGTTGAGAATTTGCCGCCAATCGGGGTGGCATCGCCTTGCGCCATAATTTTGCTGATTTGATTGCCGGAACGCCTGAAGATGCCGCTATCGGCTTTGCCGTCGAGCAGCACTGCAAAAGCGACTTCCCCGTTATCATTCAAATCACTGGTGCCGATGGTGCGGTCTTTGACGCTCAAGCCGTCAACCAAGGGGTCAGCATCAAGGAAAATTTTTTTAATGCCGTCGTGAGTTTTAAGAAACCAGCCATAGCGTTCGCGCTCTAAAGAATCAAGAATGATTTTGCCTTGAAAGAGGACTTCGCTGTTGTTGTTGATGTAGGCTTGGACAGCAGGGAAGAAATTAAAATAGAACTTGCCGGGTAAAATATCTGTGACATCTTCGTTGACGGCGATGGGAATGAGTTGCCCGTTGGCATGAACAAAAATACCATCGCGGATTAAAGCTTGTCCGTCGTTTGTGCAAGCGCCGAAAGCGATTTCGCCTTTGTCGTTGATACTTGGTGCGCTAAAGCCGCAATTACCGAAGGTTGTACCAAGTGGTGTTGGATCACCTTCTCCAACGATTCTAGAAAGTTGGCCATCGGAATGGAAAAAGATGGTGGTAACGAATCGATTATTCATCAATGGGAAAGCCATAAAAACAGCTTGAGATTGGCTGTTAAGTTGTGTAGAGCCATATCCCAGCTTTCCCCAAGGGGTTTCAGTACAGGAATCGGATAATACAACATCCTTCTCAACAGTCACTAAAAATAGTGCACCAAAACATTTACCTTCTGTATCAGCAGAAATTGCAACACTACCTTGATTATTGAAGGCATGATGACCATTAATGCGCCCTTCACAATCATCACAAATGAAAAATCGTCCACCATCAGGGCTGGGTTCTCCACGTTTGACAATGGGAGATAGAGTAAATTGGGCAAATGATTTAATCGGAATCAAGAAAACCAGTTGCAGTAAAAATAGCATTTTTAATTTATCAATTTTTCTCTTATTCATTGCATCTCCTACAATTTCCCTACTCTATACCGATTCGCAATCAGAAAGGGTGGTTTTCTGCCTACTCAGAGGCAAAATTATTCTCTGAGTAGGCAGAAAACCTATCCACCTTAAAATCTGGTAAACCTCAATCTGACCGTTAGCCGTTTTGTAGTATCTGCGCTATTAAACAGTGTGAGGTCAAAATCCGCAGGAACCGCGAGGTTTCCAGGGCAGTTTCCGCGATTGAAATCTGCATTTACCGCAAAAACCCTTTGCCCAGGCAGAAAACTCGGCAATCGCGGGTCTGGTTGTAAAATCTCCTGTATATTCACCTGAACCGCTGTATGTGGTGGATTTGCAGCGATACAATTTGGGGTAAAAGTAAAATTATTATCCCGCGACAAGGCTTCACTGCACCCTCCAACAATAAAGACATATCCTAATCCGGGAATCTCATGGGAATTTACTTGCTGAGGGACAGCCGCAACATATTGAAACCCTGCCAATGCTGCGCTCCCATCATCCACATCGAATATGGTAATTGTAGACGTGCCCCTACAGTTAGGAGGAACGATGACCCGCAATTGATCAGGCGTTTGTCTGACGATTTCCAGCGCCTCAACAGCAGAAAATGTAACCCTTTTTACGAAATCAAGATTTGTTCCTGATATTCGCACCTGCGTTTGTCCAGTCGATGGCGCGACATTTGTATTTATTGACTGTATCGCAGGCGTTGGCCCCGGTTTCAGATTATACAGGGGGATATTGCTAATGGTTTTGTCAGCCTTTCTACCCCCCGGATTTAATACAGTAATTCTTTTACAAGGAGTTTGGCCTTCAACTGTACAAGATGAGATGTCTTTAGATGCTCTTAGCACCAAACCATCCAATCGTGTTGGTTGAGATGTATTAACCGTGAAATCTAATCCGCCAATATTGACACTTGGCTTCAATTGGTTAAATGTTTCAAAGCCATTCCCATCGATCAGAGTTGAGGTTATTGTCAGGATACCACCAAGCCTGTTGAATCCATCTGGACTTGTGGCAGTGGGTGGAGATGGTGGATTAAATGCATAGTAGGCTGCGCCTTTGGTTTTGTCTTTAGAGATTTTCGTTCCATTTTGAAGAATTATGATTTGAGCGTCCCCGATAAATGATGTGTTTGGTGGAGCAATTCCAGTTAAAATTTTAGAATCGGATACGCTTCTTGAGACAATAATATCTGGGGTATTCTTGTCTCCCTGCCTAAACACAACTACCAATGAACCCTCAGGGAAATCTTGATTGCCAGTTATGGTGAAATTGGTGTTGGCTTTTGGATTAAGCCTGCCGTTTCCAAGCGCGCTCGAAAAACTTGTTACCCCGACTTTACTGAGAGAAAAGTTGCCGGATTGCGTTCCTCCGCCAGATGCGCTGGCGTTTACGGTCACATTCAAGGCTTTGGTATCAGCCGGAGCTGTATATGAAGCGCGATAGACATTGCTATCCGATGACCCCAACGGTGTGATACTGCCCGGATCACCGATGCTCGCATTTACACTCCAATTCGGGGCATTCAAACTGCCGCCAGTCAATACGGCTACCTCCTTTGAATCGCTCGGCTGCACGTCCGCGCTATTCGGGAATAGCGCCATATCGGTTGCATTAAATGCAGGACCGCTTTCCAACGGAACTTCTAATGAAAGATTGTTATGTTTTCCAATCGCGGTAAATGTCGCCGTCACGCTTCCCGGCGCACCGTTATGAATTAACTCGACACACCCTCTTGCCGCTACCCCATCATCAACCAAATAGAAATAACTTTGCAAGTCAATTGTTGCTGTCCCGCCTGCCGGAACCGTTATCAAATCTGTATTCAACATCGGCAAAGTGGTATCAGCGAACTTCATCCCTGCACCGGCTTTGATGGCAGTCGCTCCGAAATTCGAGACCTGCAAGATTCCTGAAGTGCGTTCATCAAATCTGAAAAACGGTGCAACTAATCGACGACTATCGGATGCGTGTGGTTCGGTAAATTGTGCCGGAATCGCACAACTATTCGCAGCCGACATGGATACGGCGCTGGCAATAATGTCACTTGCGTTACCTTCATAGCTCACTTGTGCTGTAGCCATTGTGCCGGTGTTTGGTTGCAACAGTTGTCTTGAATCCAACTCAATCAACCGTTGCTGTCCGGGCGCAAGTGAGAGGGTTTGCGAAGGCAGCGTGACACCATTATCGGTTTGAAAATTTATGGTAACGCTTCGCGTATCGGCGCTTGAAGTGTTGCAAACCATCAAACACGATTGCAAATTCATTGCATAATCAAGTTTCAAGGTGCTGACGGTTTTAGTCGCGCTGGCGCACATCATCGGGTCAACAAAATTTGAATCGAATGCCAAACTGTTGGTTGAAGACATCATGACCGTGTGAGCGACAACTGATTGCGGCGGGGTATTCAAGGTAATCGAACCCCAATGCGTTCCTTGTAATTTATCGGCAAATTGTGCCAGGTCAATCAATGCACTTCCTTGCGGAGGGAGTGTGAAGTAAGGCAATGCGTAAGTTCCGTTCGGCGTTCCGGTTTCACCCGTACCGTAGTGCAGGGTTGCACTGACGCTGACCGGGGAATTCGTCACGTTTTGCAGGGAGAGGTTGGCGTTGGTCTGCTCGTCAATGTAATACAACGGCGCACATTGCATAGTGCTGTTGGGTGATTGTTGGGAATTCACATAAACGAACGGCACAGTGAAAGATTCATCTTCATTGTTGCGGTCAACGGCAACAATTGCTCGCACCGCATTGTCTTGGGAGCCATTGTGACGCAGTCGGATGCTTCCCATCAAAACATTCGGGTCTCCCGTTGTCGGCGGGGTTGTCGGGGTCAGGTAGTCTGCCAAATTGATCGCGCGAACTTGCCCGGATGGCACCGTAAATTGCGAAGGCGGACTGACCAATCCGGTGCCGAAGCGATTGCGAACGCCAAGTTCAACAATGACGCTATCAGGCGAAGTGTTGCATAAATGGATTACGGAATTAAACCCGCCGCCCAGCATATAAACCGGTGTATCGGCAAAGTGGGTGAAGGTTGTGTTGGTGCTGACGATGGTGAAATTCGCATCGCTTTCATCGCGGCTCACATTGCAAGCCGCATCATACGCCACAACCCGAACACGCACATTTTGATTGGTTGAAATCAAGGGGGCAATCCAATCATATTGGTTGACATCACTTGCCAAGTTCTGTGCAATTACTGCAAATGAGTTGCCGCCATCGGTTGATAACAAAACATCCTGTTTCGTCACCGCAATATTATCGGTAGCTTCCCAGGTAATCGTGAAATGTGAACCCGTATCAACCAGTTCACTGCCATTTGGCGCTGTGACATTTACCTGCGGCGGCGTCATATCACTGGCTCCCGGATCGGGGGTTGTGCTTCTGTCGGTAATGGTGAATGTTGTGCCAATTGGATATTGAATTGACGCAGTGCCGCTGTGCTGAATGGCATCAAGTGTTGCCTGTACCCGGCGATCAGTCGCATTGTGGGTTAAGGTATAAGTAGAACCTTTTGAACTGACGGTTCCAGTACCAATAAGCGTGAAGCCATTGCTACATCGGCTGAAAAGGTATTCACCCGTGGCGGCATTCCATCTCAACATATCGCCACTACTGTCGTCTTGCAGGAGCTTGTCAAAACTTGAGGAACTTTGAAATGGCGGAACCACAGTTGAAACCGGCGGCGCTGCCAAATTGGCTTTACTGGTGAAACTGGCTTTGCCGGAAAACGGTAGAATTAAACTTGTGGTTATAAAAACTGCCATAACCAGGATCATTGAAATTTGAGATTTTAGTTTTCGTCTCGTACCAAACATGGCTTTCTCCTGAAAGAAAATCGCATTGATTTTCGAGATAGAGATTTGATACAAATGCGCTTGACTGAAGCGCATTTGCTTTGGTTTCACAACGCGAATGGGTGCTCGGGCAAAGAGATTTCCCATTCGCGTTGCACATTTTTAGGCTGTGTTACGTCGTAAAATATTTTTCAATCAATAGTTCTTAACACCTGTAAAATGACACACCCATCCCGCTGCTCGAGGTTTTTGATTGCAACGCTTTGGATGAGGCTCTTTAAGCAAAGAATATGCCAAGCGTGAAGGGGGGTAGCGCGATTGGATTTACAAGGGTTCTCGCATTTGAAGTTCGCGGGGAACCGGAAAGAATCTGTCAAGTTAGTTGGCAGTCGGATTAATAAGCTATTGTAAATTAAATAATCTGGACAAATAGCCGAAAGTGTAAAGCCTTTACACATCTGTCTACTGACTTGACACCCGAACGCATTTTATTAGGAATTAAGGATTAATTTTCCTGTTATGCATACCGTTTGCCGGGAGTATTCATTTCGATTTCAGCCGGTCGAGTTTCAGGTAAAGACCTTTGCGGGAAAGACCGAGTTCTTTAGCGGCGTGTGCGATGTTGCCTTCACTGCGTCTGAGCGCCTCTTGAATCATTCGTCGTTCTAATTCTTCAATGGCTGTCGCTAAGGTCGTGTTCGGGGTTAGCGGTTCAACATTGGCTGTGGAAGAAATGAGCGGTGATTGCTGGTCTTTCAGTTCGCGACTGGCGCTGACGATTTCCGGTGACAGAGAGTCGGCATAAATAATCGTGTTCGATTCTCCATATGCCACAATTCGGCGAATCTCATTACAGAGTTGGCGAACGTTGCCGGGCCAATCATACACCACCATCAAATCCACAGTCTCTTCGGCAAGTTGAATGTCACTCTTCGAGGACTGCTTTTGATATTCTTTCAAATAGTAGTTAATTAAGGCGGGAATCTCTTCACGCCTTTCTCTTAGCGGCGGCATTTGGATGCGAATAACGTTCAACCGATGAAAAAGGTCTTCACGAAATCTGCCCTGCGCCACTGACGCTTCGAGGTTGGCGTTGGTTGCCGCTACGACGCGAACATCGACGATTTCCGGTTCATTATCTCCGAGTGAGAGGATTTCACCTTCTTGAAGAAAGCGTAAAAGTTTGGGTTGCAGGTCAATGGGCAAATCGCCTACTTCATCAAGAAAGAGCGTGCCGTGGTCTGCATTACGGATGATGCCGCGATTTTCGGTTTGCGCGCCGCTAAAAGAGCCTTTGCGATGACCGAATAATTGACTTTCGATTAAATCGCGAGGCGCTGCCGAACAGTTAAAGGGAATGAATTTATTAGTTCTTCGAGACGAACTGGCATGAATGGCGCGGGCAATTAATTCTTTGCCGGTTCCCGACTCCCCGGTAATCAGCACCGTGACATTCGAGGAGCGGATTTTATGGATTTGCTCGATTACCCGGTTCATTGCTCGACTGGCGCAGATAAACCCGGGCAGTTCGATTTCTGCAAGGGCGCGCGAGGCATTAAATACCCGGGGTTTGCGGCGGTGGCTTTTTAAATAGTTGGTTTCCAGCCCTTGTTGAACAATCGAAACCAGTGGCGTCAGACTGATTCTCCCTTGAAGGAACCGTTCATTTTGAGGATTCACGATGTGCAAAAGAAAGTTGGAGTGCTGGTTATCGGAAAACCAGTAAATGAAATTTTTTTCAAAATCTTTTTCAGCGACTTTACTAATGAGTTCAACCTCTTTTTTTTGAGCGGTGTCATCCAAACCGTTGGCTGAGAGTATCCTGTAATTTCCCGGTTTATGTTTAACTTCGTCATGGTCGATTTCAGATTCAAAAATTACTACTGCCTTACTCTGAGTTAAGGATTTGATTACTGTGGTCAATTCGTGCAACAGTAACTCTCTTGATACGGCGGCCTGCACCAGGCGCTGAGCCACAAATCCGTCAAACGCCGATGCCAATTCAATTTGACCATAAGGTTTTGGCGGTTTAACCGGAGGCGCAACTTTCCGGTTTAATAACCTCTCATAAACCTGTTTGGAATTTTGCAAATCGATAACCGCGCCGATTTGCTCGAATACCGCTATGGCTTTTTGGATTTCGAGCAAGGCATTTACTACGTCACCTTGTTTATCCAGAATTTGCGCAAAAATGAGTTGATTAATTGCTCGTTGATATTTATTTTCCCGGATTTCAAAAAGCGAGCTGCTCTGTTCAAGCGATTGAAAGGCAGCGGCGAAATGGTTCTGTTCACTGGCAATTTGAGCATCCACCCTTGAGAGAAATCCCCACGCCACCATATCCGGGGAAACCTGTAAATCTTTGCGGACGACTTCCAGAGTCTCTTTGGCTTTATCGATTTTTCCCTGCCTGACCAATGCTTCAGCAAGCCAGATTTCGGTATCCGCCAGATACTGACGGTCACCTAAGCGGACGGCAATATCAACCGCCTTGGAGAGATTCTCTATGGCTTTTTCCAGATTTCCCTTGATCAAAAAACTTCTGCCAATCGTCGTATAGGTCTGAGGTTCGAGATAAATCTCTTTATTGAGCGATTTTTTATCAGCCTTAATTTTTTCAAAGGTTTGAATGGATTCTTCCAAAAGGGCATCGGCTTCAGTAATTTTTCCGAGAATCAGATAAATCTGCGCCAGCGTATCGAGGGCACCACCGAGCTGGGATAATCTGGCGGTCGGACGGATCAATTCGACGGCGGACGAAGCATATTCTTCGGCTCGTTTAATATCCCCGAGCCTTAATAATTTCATTGCCAGATTGTTATAGTTGATGCCTAACCAGAGGGTATTGCCTGAATCCCTAAAGTGGTCGATGCATTTATTCCAGGCTGCCAGAATCTCTGAATTGGAATGTCCCAGATGATCATAAAAAAGCGCCAGATCGTTATATGCCCGACCGAGTAAATTATCTTCTTTATGATCGCCGATAATGGCGATTGCCTGTAACACCGGATTCACGGCGTTTTGAAAATCACCTTCACGCGCATCAATATTGCCGACGTTTAAATAGCACTCGGCGATTTCCCGCCAATTGCCGGAACGCCGGTAATGTTCAAGCGCCGAGGTGTAATGGTCACGGGCGATGCGAATTTCCGAAACGAAACGGTATGAATTCCCTAACCCGAAAAAGCAATCTCCGATTCTCGCATCCTCTTCGTATTGGCGAGCAATCGGCAATGCCTGATTGAAATAGGCGATGGCGCGAGGAATGTCATACAGAACCGAATAGGTCCAACCCAGTCTGATCAGCACAAGCATCTGGGTGTGTTCACTCAGGCGAGCGAACTCGTTGGGGTTTTCATACTTGGCAAGAATTTCCTGTTGTTTGCGATGCCGTCCGAGTTTGTGCAGGGTTTCATTATAAAAGCTGCGGATTTGCGCATCTTCATCCAGGGATGATACGCCCACCCGTAACGCGCCTTGAAATAAATTGGCAGCCTCCTCGAATCGACTTTCTTCGAGCGCCCTTTTCCCCTTGGTAAAAATATTGTTGTTTCCCGGTGCTGTCATTTTTAACCTTGCCTATCAGGTTTCGTTATTCCAATTTGGTTACAAAACGATGTGATGCAAAATTATTTGGGTTGTTTCAGTAAACTATCGGAACCGTTTGATAAAAAATCCAAGTATTCCCACTGCCTGAATAATATAAAAATTTTAGAAGTAACTAAAAAAATTTTGGTAATTTTGGTTTTGATTGTATCGGCGAACGCTGCCGAACGCAATTGGCAAGGATGAATAAAAACGAATCAGGGTGTTTTAATTAACCCATAATCGTTCAAAACACTATCTACCCAATTATTAAATTCATTTATCGAATTCTTTAAATTGGCAAGTAACACACCGGCGGTTTCGGTTTTAGCGCCCTTTGGTTGATTTGGCGTTTCAAAATGTTGAACCAGTTTTTTTAATGAATCATTAATTTTCAATCTAATCTGATCGCTTTTCTCATCGATTGAAGGAATCGCTGCCATCTGTTCGCTCAACTTTTTTAATGTGCCGGTGTCGATGGTGGTGCCTTGGTTATTCATATTCCCGACCAATTTATTCATTTCGTTTTCGAGGTTAATGATTATTCTGTTCAAGGCAATAATATTTTCGCCGCCCTGTTTGATGCGGTTAGTTTCAGTCGAACTTTGCTGGTAAGCGGTCTGAACGTTGCCATAATTTTTGCCGACCAGAGCAAAGCTGATTACGATTAAAAGACCACAAATAACCGCTACGGTGTTCCAGAGTTTTACATTGGTCGAATTTTCGGGAGGCGTTCCTTTGAGTAAAAACCCTAAAACTGCGCCGGAAAGCAAGCCACCAATGTGACCCACATTATTGGCTCCGATGATAAACCCGAAAATAATTATGATAACTGCCCAGCGAATCATGCTGTTCATGATGGTTTTGCCAAATGTCCCGCCGGCGCGATACCCATATACCGCCATCAACCCGATTAACCCGCAAATTGCCCCAGATGCTCCTGCGCCACCGATATGGAAAACATAGGAAGCGACGAAGGCGAAAATCCCGGTCAGCAAATAAATGAAAATGAATTTGGCAGACCCGTATAGTTCCTCGACTAAAGGCCCAATTTGATACAGAGCATAACTGTTAAACAGAATGTGCCACACTCCGATATGTAAAAAATTAGGGGTAATAAATCGCCACCATTCCCCTTGATTGACCAGCGGGTTATAGAAGGAACCGAAATCCAGTAAAACCATAGTGAAAGGTCCCTTCATAAGAGCTTCCGCGCCGCGCCCGTTTTTTATTTCAACAGCGGTAATGCCGATAAATAATAATACATTTACCGTGAGGATGAGCATTGAAACAAATCCATTGCTATCGGTATTGGCAAAGGTGCGTCCCGCCGGCACTGAATCCAACCCGCAATGCGGACAAACCCTTTCCGATGGGTTAACAAAAGCCCGACAGGCTTGGCACATAACTAATTTTTTAGAGTTTCCAAACATGGCTTCGACTATTGCATCATACCGGACGACTGATAAAAATGTTAATCATTTGCCGGGATTAACGAAAGCCTTTTGTGGAATTATTTAATATTCTCAGGCTTCATTTTTGTCATGAGTTGTTTTCCGTTAAAAATTGCTTTAGTATTTTTACGCTAATTCTTTTTGGTAAAGCATTAGCTAGACCCAGTTGATACGAAGGCTTCGCTTTGGAGGTCGTAAATCAAAGGAACCGCATGAATAAAATCAACCGATACTTCGCCTTATTGATTGCGCTGCTATTACCGATGGTTTTTGTCGGCGCACATCCTTCTCAAAGACTGATTCAACAAGATAGTGATGATAATGCTTCGAGGAAAAAAATCGTTCAGGATTTTATCGGCGCATTAAGCGTCGTGATGGACAATTATGCCGGTCAAATGAACTCTGAAAGTTATGAAAAGGTGTATCAATCCTCAATACTTGGAATGTTACACACCCTTGACCCGCACTCTTCATACTTTACCGCCAAAGAGTGGGAAGCCTTTCAAAATGACCAGCGAAGTCGCTACTCCGGCATTGGCTCAACGATTGTTCAAAGAAACGGTAAAACCTACATTGTTTCGCCGTTTAATGGCACGCCAGCTTATAAAGCCGGATTGCGATATGGTGATCATATCGTTGAAATCAATGGTGAATCTACCGATGGTTGGTCATCAAACCAGGTTTCCAATAAATTAATCGGCCCGGAGGGCACCGGCGTAACCGTTAAGGTTTTACGCGCCGGAATTAGCGAACCGTTGAAATTTAGTATCGTCAGAAGTTCGGTTCCGCTTCCCTCGATTCCCAATTATTCGATCTTGCCAAGTGGTGTGGGTTACATAAACCTTTTCCGCGGATTTACCCAGACGACCTATGATGATGTTCAAAGGGCTTTAATCGACCTTAAACAGCAGGGAATGAATTCGCTGATTTTAGACCTGAGAGGCAATCGCGGCGGTTTGGTGGATCAGGCTTATCGGGTGACGAACCTCTTCCTTTATCAGGGACAGACCATCGTGTCGATGCGCGGAAGAAATCCCAATATTTTTCCGCCGAGGGAATTAAAAGCGAGAAACTCTACACCGGAAGATTATCCGCTGATTGTGTTAATTGACCGAGGCTCGGCCTCTGCGTCCGAGATTGTGGCGGGTGCGCTTCAAGACCACGACCGCGCGCGATTAATCGGCGAAAACAGTTTCGGCAAAGGTTTGGTGCAAAATATTTTCCCCTTACGCGATGGTTCGGGATTGACGCTCACAACCGGTCAATACTACACGCCAAGCGGACGACTCATTCAGCGCGAGTATTCCAATCGCTCGTTCTACGACTATATTTTCCACTCTGACCGCTCGGCGGCGACCAAAAAAGAGGAGAAGAAAACCGATTTAGGTCGCGTGGTTTACGGTGGCGGCGGCATTGACCCTGATGTTGAGGTGAAAACCCCAACCAAAGAGTTTGACCTGCGCAGAACCTGGTGGGAACCGACCTTCCAGTTTGCCAGACTGTTGATCACCGGACAGATTGCCGGGTTTCCTGAATTCAGAATTGATCGAACCGTCGATCACTCGCATCGCCTGACCGCCAATGAATATGTCGTTAATGATAAAGTGATTGCGGCATTTAAAAAGTACCTGGCGGATTACAAGCGCGAATATAAAGAAGCCAAAATTGATGAAACGCGGGTTGATAAAGATGTCGAGTGGATTAAACGACAAATTCGCTACGAAGTCGTAACCGCGGCGTATGGTCAGGAAGTGGCAGCGCAAATTCTCCTTGAAGGCGATTATCAGGTACAGCGCGCCTTGACTGAAATGCCAACCGCCAAGCAGATGGCAGAAGAATCAAAACGCGCGTCGCGAGCCGCCGGTTTGCGAAAGGACGATTAGTTTTAAAGATTAGTTCAAATCTCAAAAGCAGGGCATAAGCTGTTAAAGCTTATGCCTTTTTTCTATTCGGTGTATTGACGGACGGGTTTGCCGGTAAGACGCCCGGAAAAAACAGGGGGCACATCATGAAAAAAAGGGTAACTGACCGCTCGGAATTGATCAGGGTTTACACAACCGTTTGTGTGCGCGTCATTGCGATAATCCTTGGAATATTGCTTGCCGCCTGGTTGGTTTATAAACTCAGTGCCTTAATTTTACTGTTGATTATTTCCATATTTTTCTCTTATCTGCTCGCGCCGCTCGTGGGTCTATTTGAAAATGCCGTCTATTTCAGAGGCAAAGAATTAAAGTTATCCAAACCGACGGCAATCTGTGTGGTCTATATTCTGGTCGGCGGTATTTTGTTTGTTGTATTGGAAATCCTGATTCCCAAACTCTGGGATCAGGTTACTGATTTAGCGCAGAATTTACCGACCTATATCGCGTCCGCATCAAACAACATTAACAGCACCATAAAAAATGCCAATATGTGGGTTAAACATGCGAACCTCTCGCGCAGCGTCCAGGATTACTTATTGAAAGAGAGTACAGCAATCGCCGAAGCCCTGTTTCCGTGGCTGCAATCCCATGTCGTCGGACTTCTGGCATACCTGCAATATTTACCCTGGTTGATTCTGGTTCCGGTGATTTCCTTTTTTCTGTTGAAAGATGCCTCGCACGTCGGTGATGCAATCATCGACGCCATGCCTAACGACAAATTAAAAAAGCGAGTGCGGTGGATGTTACTGGATATGAGTAAAACCATCGCCGCTTATATTCGCGCACAAATTACTGCCTGTATCGTCATTGGTCTTTTGGTCAGCGTCGGTTTGTGGATAATCGGTGCGCCTTACCCGGTGGTTTTAGGTGTGATGTCGGGCTTTATGGAATTCGTTCCCTTAGCCGGACCCTTAATCGCTGCGGTGATTATTGTCAGTTTGTCGGCAATTTACTCAATTAAAACCGCATTTATTGCGGCGCTGTTTTTAATTATTCTGAGGCTCGCGCAGGATTATGTCATTTATCCGCGCATCATCGGTGAAGGCATTAAAATGCCGCCGTTCATCGTTATCCTTGCGATTCTTGCCGGTGCTGAAATCGCCGGTCTGATCGGCATCTTCTTTTCCATTCCGGTGGTCGGTTTAATCATCGTGTTTATTCACCACTATCGCGCCTATCGAGGGCTTGAAAAAATCAAAGCCGAACGCACCGAAATCGAATCTTCAAAGGTAGATTTTGAAACCAGTTCGATAAAAATTTCAAATGATTCAATCGAATTGGAAACGCAATCGGTTGAAATTGAATCTCAAAAAGAAATTTCAACCTGAGCGTTTTAAATTTGAATTGAAATGAAAAACATAACCATTTTAGTCACGCTGATTTTTTCGCTGCTTATTCCCGGCATTGGGGAAAATAAATCAACTGAGGCTTCAACCAATTTTGCTGCCTCTCCATCGCTCCTCCCCCAGGCTTCAACCAGAAGAGCGCCGTTTCTTGGAGCCGACCTGACTTGGGCTGACAGTCCGCATATTCTTATTGATGCCTGGAAAGACCCACAACAAGGTGATGAATTTGCCGAAGCCCTGGAGATGGCAGGGGTGCGTTCGTTGCGTTTCAGTTTTCACGGAATGTATAGCGCCGAGGGCGTTGCGGCTTCATCAAAAATTAAAGCCGAAAATAAAATGACCAATGAATACCCTTGGTTTCCTTTCAGCGATTTTTCCGATTACCTTTCGACCCAACCGTTTTCAACGGTCATCGGAATCAACGTCGAAGAGGGAGGGGCGATTGCTGAAAAGGTGATTCGCAATTTCCTGGCAGTAAATCGAAAATCAAAACTCGTGGCAATCGAATTATCCAATGAACCCTGGTTGAATCATCGACCCTGGATGCCCGAAGCGTACGCCGAACGCGCTGCCGAGGTAATCGATAGACTGACGCCGCTCGGCGTTAAATTCGCGCTTCCGTTAACGGTTGGGGATTCTAAAAACACGCCGACAAAACTATCGGATACCGAATGGAATACGCGAATGATGCGGGCGCTCTCTTCGCGTATCGATTTGAAAAATCGCGAAGATATTTATGGTGTGTTACATCTTTATGCGGGAGGCGTGCGCGCCAAAAGTGTTGATTTGTTTAATAAAATTGTTCGTCCCTTTGCGCCGAAAATGCGCTATCTGATTACGGAATTTAACATTCGCTTATTTCTTGATGGCAACCCACACCTGACGAATAAATACGCGATGGAATTTGCCCGTAAACTTTCGGAGTTAATGATTGTGCCGGACATTGTCGCGCTCTATACGCACGCCGTTCCCTATCATTCGATCATGTATTGGACGAACCGCAGACAGGTTTCAACGATTATCGGCGGACGAGATGCGAAGTTAAAAGGGGAGGCACTTACAAAAGGCTGGCACCTCACACCCACCGGAAAAGTTTTTGCTTTGTATTCCAAACTCGCCTGGAATGGCGAAATCATTTCTTATAAAGAGGATGGCAAGCAACGCTATTGGACAATAAAAGATTCACGCGGGCATTTCATATCAACGCTAATCAATGAAGACAAAAAACAAATATCCAAAAAACTCAAGGTTTCGGGAAGCGAGTTGAGATTGAATGTGCCGGGTCAAGCGATTGTGTGTTTTGATGAGAATGGCATCATAATCGACAATGTGTTATTGCCTTTTTAGAGCCGTAGATTTTGCTTTGAATCGGTCGAAGAAACGAACTGTTCGATAAAACCCGTCAGGGATTCGGACGAACTCATTAGGAGTGATCGAAAATTGTCGAAACTTGGCAACTGAAATTTGGCAATAATGGCGAGGTCAGCGTTTCATTGTCGTTTAATGTGGTGATAAGTTGTAGATGGTTTCGCTTTCGTCGATAGACTTCAATTTGCCTTGAGCGCCAATTAGCAATCCAATATTCCTGCACCCCGCGTCGCGAATAGAGTTTTAGTTTAGTTTCACGATCTCGCCGTTCCTGTTCTTTACCGAACGAGAGAACCTCAATCACTAACTCAGGAGCAACATGAAAATGGTCATCCGGTTTATAATCTACCAGCCGTTTTTTGCTTATCCATATTAAGTCAGGAGCGACATCGTCATCTTCAGCAAAAATCAATCCTGGTGCAAAAAAAGGTTCACCTGAATTTGAAACTTCACTCCAATTCGCCAGTTTATTGAAGAGCTTTCCACAAACACGTTGATGCTCATTGAATGGTTGCCGTGACATATAGAGTTCTCCTTCAATAACCTCATAACGTTTGCCATTATCGGGCATCGCTAATAAATCAGCGGATGTGAAGCGAATTGCCGTAGCCATTTAATTCCTCCTTTCGTAATCTAAAACGCAGTATAGCACACTATTTTTTGTCATCGAATATTGCCGTAGCTTCTTCGATTCTATCTGTGATGCGACATGAGGGAATGCTTTTGATAAACACCTTGCCATAAAATTTGGTTTGAATGCGTGGGTCAAGAACCGATAAGACGCCTTTGTCGGTTGCTGAACGAATCAACCGCCCCAACCCTTGTTTCAAAATAATCGCTGCCTGCGGTACGGAATATTCCATAAAAGAATTGCCGCCATTGTCATCGATATATTTTTGTCTGGCGGCAACCACTGGGTCTGTCGGGACTGCAAACGGCAGTTTATGAATGACCACACAGGACAGGGCTTCGCCTTGAACGTCGACGCCTTGCCAAAATGATGAGGTTGCAAACAGCACCGCATTCGGGGTTTTTCGGAAACGTTCGAGCAAACCGATTTTTGAACCCTGACCTTGTTTGAACATGGGAAAATCCAACTCTTCAAAAACCAGATCAAACACCTGATTCATCGCTGCCACACTGGTAAACAAAACAAATGCGCGTCCGTTTGATGCCCGTAAAATCTTAATGATTTCCAAAGCCGATGCTTCATTAAATTGCGGGCTGCGCGGGTCGGGCAGGCGTTTTGGCAGGTAAAGCACCGATTGATTCTCATAATCGAAATGCGATTCAATGATTAAATCCCGCGAATGAGAAATGCCTAATCTACCTTTAATAAAGTCAAAAGAATTTCCCGCCGTCATGGTTGCCGAAGTTAGAACGGCGCTTTGCACATTGGAAAAAAGCCGCTCTTCAAGAATGCCCGAAACATCAATTGGGGTTCCGTGAACGAAGACGCCGCGCCCGCGACATTCATACCAGTAAACAAAACCGGGGTCTTGGGCGGAGACGATAAATTCCAGTTCAAATTTCAAGACTTCGACGCGGCGCAAAATGTTGTCGAGTTCCGAAGGCGGGTCTTTCACCACACCCAGCGCCCCTGCGACCCGGTTCACGGCATTGATTAAAGCGACATAAGCTTCACCGGCAACCGACGGAACCAGGTTATCGTCACGGTCTTTTTTAACGAAATGTTCTTCGCTTAATGTATATCTGCCATCTTGCGCAAATTTATCGCGCGGATAAAAAGTAGCCCAAAAGGCATCGGAACGTTGAGATAACCGGGCAAGCGATTTTACCAATTCAGCCACCGCGTCCGGTTCACTGATCACCAGTTTTTGCGCGTCCTGAATCAAATCCGCGATGCGAAAATTTGAAACGCTGCACCCGAAGTAGGAAGCGGCAACATCTTCGATTTCGTGCGCCTCGTCGAAAATAATCGTCGAATAATCCGGCAACACCGCGCCGAAATCGCCGCCTCTCAGCGCCAGGTCAGCAAAAAATAGATGATGATTGACGATGACGACATCGGATTCCATGGCTTCCTGGCGCATGCGGGTGATGAAACACTCATCATAATCGGGACATTTCTGACCGATACAACTTTCAGCCCGCGCATCAATCTGATGCCAGAACGGCAGATTTTCCGGCAAATCAGTTAGTTCGGCGCGATCACCGGTTTCGGTTTTTCCTGCCCACCGGCGAATGGTGTCAAAATAATTAACATCCTGAAGGTCTTCAAAAATCGGTTGGGATTCTGCCTTTTTCAATTTGTGCAGACAGATGTAGTTTGCGCGACCTTTCATACAAACCGTCTTGAAATCTCTCTTAATCACGGTTTGTAAAAAGGGGATGTCTTTTTTGATTAATTGTTCCTGGAGATTTTTAGTAGCGGTTGAAACGATAACGCGACGCCCGGCAGCAAGCGCCGGGATTAAATAAGCCAGGGTTTTGCCGGTTCCGGTTCCCGCTTCAATTAACGCCACTCCGCCATCCGTAAGCGTATCGTGTACCGCGTGAGCCATTTCGATTTGACCCGGACGATATTCATAATTTGGATGATAACGGGCAATCAACCCGTCGGGACCGAAAACTTCTTTCATAATCTAAAATGCGAAAGACTATGATGCATGCGCCTGACTACGAACCAGACGATTTTCATAAATCGGGAAACTGGCACAGAGTTCATTAACTTTTTCGCGAATTCGTTTTAATGCAGATTCATCTTCGTGGTTGGCTAACGCATCCTTGATGAATTCGGCGATTTGCCGCATTTCATTTTCTTTCATTCCGCGCGTCGTGAGTGCCGGTGAGCCGATGCGAATTCCCGAAGCCTTCATCGGCGGATTGGTATCGAATGGGATGGCGTTTTTATTAACTGTGATACCGGCTTTATCCAAAGTCTTTTCAGCCTGAGCGCCGGTCAATCCGCGAACGAAAACATTTACCAGCATCAAATGATTATCGGTTCCGCCCGAAACAATTTTGAATCCGGCGTTGGTTAATTCTTCGGCTAAAACTTTGGCATTGGCGATAACCTGGTTTTGATAGTCTTTGAAATCATCCTGCAACGCCTCTTTATAACAGACGGCTTTGGCGGCGATGATGTGCATCAAGGGTCCGCCTTGAACGGTGGGAAAGACGGCGCGGTCTAACTCTTTTTGAAATTGCTCGCGACACATTGCCATTCCGGCACGCGGGCCTCTCAAGGTTTTATGCGTCGTGGTGGTCACAAAATCCATATGCGGCATCGGAGTCGGATGCAGCCCGGCGGCGACTAATCCTGAAATGTGCGCAATATCCGCCATCGAATAAGCGCCAACATCTTTGGCAATTTTTCCGATGCGCTCGAAATCAATAATTCGTGAATAAGCCGACGCCCCGCATAAAATCATCTTGGGTTGATGTTCGTGGGCGAGGCGTTCGAGTTCCTCATAATCAATGGTTTCGCTTTCCTGGTCTACGCCATAGGAAACGATATTGTAGCTGCGACCGGAAAAATTTAACGGATGACCGTGAGTTAAATGTCCGCCGTGGGCGAGGCTCATTCCCAGAACCGTATCGCCATAATTGAGGACGCTCAGGTAGACCGATTGATTTGCCTGCGAACCGGAATGCGGTTGAACATTTACATGTTCACATCCGAAAATCTGTTTGGCGCGTTCGCGAGCCAGATTTTCGGCTTCATCTACGACTTCGCAACCGCCGTAGTAACGTTTACCCGGATAGCCTTCAGCATATTTGTTGGTTAACACCGAACCCATTGCTTCCAAAACGGCTTCGGATACAAAATTTTCCGAAGCGATCATTTCCAGGTTATAAGAGATGCGGCGTTCTTCTTTGGCAATTATTGCGGCAATTTCGGGGTCAACCTCGTGTAAAGGGCGATTCATCGAAGCGGTCATCTGGTCATTCCTTTCCAAAAAATTTTTGTGGTTGGTGAAATTGGATACTACATTAAAAACTCATTGGTTGCCATCTGAGCCGATAAAGCTTTTTCGTATGGTTGCATAAAATTCTGCTGAAAAAGATTTGCTTTGCAGGTGGGTTTGGCTTTAATTCGTGCTATTATCCATCAATAATCGGAGCAATTCAAAATTCTATTTAAGAGGTAAGTATGAGTCGGATTTGGTTAAGGGTAGTTCTTTATTCCATGATTTTGCTTTCAATTTCAACTTTCGGTTTTTCCTTTGAGTCCGGTTACATTCCCCACCGGGTGTTTCATTCGGATGACAAAAAGTACAGCGATTTTGAAGCGATGCTCAATACGTTGGCAACCGTTGATGTGTTGTTTGTTGGGGAACAGCACGACGACCCGGCGACTCATAAATTTGAACTGGCGATTCTTGAGGGGTTGGCAAGACGAAATAAAAAAGTCATCGTGGCGATGGAAATGTTTGAACGCGATGTGCAAAAGACCTTAACCGCCTACTTAACTGGGAAAATCAGTGAAGAGGAATTTCTGAAAAATTCTCGACCCTGGGGGAATTACCCATCCGATTATCGACCGATTATCGAATTTGCTAAAGCCAAGGGGTGGCCGGTTATCGCCAGCAACGTTCCGAGAAAATATGCTTCACAGATTGCCAGAGGTGGGTTACCGGTTCTGGAAAAATTGCCGGAAAATGAGCGAGGGTTAATTGCCAAAGAAATCAACGCTCCGAATGACGATTACTTTAAAAATTTCAGCGAGACCATGAAAGGCCATCCTGGTGCGGATGGTAAGACGAAAGAACCAACCGCCGAAGACCGCGCAATGATTCAACGCATTTACGAAGCGCAGTGTACGAAAGATGACACTATGGCTGAATCAATTGCCGAAACCTATCAGAATGCCGGTGAAGAAAAACCGATTATCGTTCATTATAACGGGGCTTTTCATAGCGATTTTCGTTTGGGCACAGCATCGAGAACCGCCAAACGATTGCCCAAGGCGAAAGTCCGTGTAGTGTCAGTCGTAGCCGTAGAAGATGTGAATGCAGTTAAAGCGGACGACTATCGAAAACGCGGCGATTTCATTTTATTCGCTTATCGCCCGGCGAAACCAAAAAGCGAAAATAAATAAGGGCGTCGAAACCTATCTTTTAAACCTGACTTGTCCGGGTGTATTCAACTACGGGTTTTTGCTTCCCATACAGGAAGTTCTTTCTATCCCGGTTGAGAGGAATTCTGAGATTGAAAAAAGTGGGGAGAGAATTAGGATAGGATATTTTTTATTGGTCACTTCAAAATCAATCCCGACAATTTTGCAAACAATTGCGATGGCGTTCATTGGCTTCACGTATGCAATGCGCCCGTCGTTCACCGTGAAAATCGTTGCAGAGCCTTAACGCATCCCGATGAATATCATTGCACCGTCTGACGCAGGGGCGGTCGCCTGCAAAAGTTTGCGACGAAATAAGGGTTGCAAGTACAAACAAAAACGTGAACAGAATCAAAGATACTTTTTTCATATGTAAATCTCCTCTTGAATTGGCAGACACCTCACCCTGGGGTGTCCGGATGAAATTAGATTTTTGGGAGAAGAAATAACGCTGAATGAAAGTTATAACTTTCCGGATTTTATTCGGCAGAATTTTGACGATAAGGTGATAATTTTAGTCGGAATATTTTTGAGAAAATTTAAACAGTAAATTTACTTACCACTTAGATTTTGCCGAGGACGAAAATCGGCATCGTCGGTTGAGCCGAACCCCCTTCGGGTTCAAGGGTAATTGCCGCCGCCGCCAGATTGGTTAAATCCGCAGGCAAGGGAATTTCTGTAAAGGCATGACCGGTATGATTGGGTTTTAATAACCCGGCGCTGATTTTGGCGTCCGGTGTGACAAACCATAATTGATAAACTTTGCCTTCGGGAGCTGGTGGCAAATCCGCGCTCACTAACCATTGGTTGGTTTTCACATCCCAATGAATCAGGGCTTGGGAATTTGGCGCGGGGGGTTGACCTTCAAGATTGATTCTTCGATGACCTTCCGATTGAATGACTTCATTGATTCGTGCCAGTTCGTATACCTTTTCATCTTTGGCTCGGATATCGTCGCGAATCTTATTATTCTGGTCGATAAGTATTTCAAGCTGGCTTCTTAAACCGGATGTTATGGTTTGCTCATCTCGATATTTAATAAAAACCAATGAGACAAAAATTAAAAGTCCCGCAGCGATTGCCCAGGGGATAAATCTGAAGGCAGATGACCTGCCGGATTTTTTTTGCTCAATCGAAACCACGTTGTCAGGTTTGACTGTGGCTTTTTCGACAACCATTTTCGGCTTTAATTCAACCGCAGGCTGAGGAAAAGCAACAGGCACAGGTGGCGGACTAATCAACGACGGCTCAGGAAAGGTCAAGGTATTCGCCTTTGCCAGTTGCGGCTCCTTTTCAATGCGCATTTGCAGTACGTCGAGAATAAATTGGGGCGGTTCAACCGGATCAACGCTGTAGCCTAATGCTTCGACCACCTTGTCAAAGGTTTTGAGTTCAGCCTCCAGTTGCGGGTCACCATCAGCCAAGGTCTCCTCAAAAACCCTTGATTCATGCTGACCGAGAGCGCCAAGCGCGAACAGCGCGGCTTGTTCCTGTTTTTCTTCTTTGCTTCGTTCGTACTTCAAATCCTTATAACCTTCCCAAAGATTTAACTGCTTAAAACCGGAGAAAGCAATTCACGCAATTTAACCATTCCCAAGCGAATTCTGGTTTTTACAGTTCCCAACGGCTGGCTTAACTTCAAAGCGATTTCTGTGTGACTCAAGCCTAAAAAATAGGCGAGTTCGATAACTTCCCGTTGTTCAGGCGTCAAGGTATCAAGCGCCGCTCGAACAAACCGTTGAGTTTCCGAAGCGGTTGATACCTCTTCGGGGCTTGAGGTTGGTGCCGAAAGTTGTCCGGCGGTTTCGAGCGGGTCTTTATTCGCTTTCTCGTGTTTTCCTGACCGCAACCGGTCAATGGCGCGACTGCGACCAATTGTCATCAACCAGGCGAGGGGAGTGCCGCGTTGGCTGTCATAATTTTTCGCTTGTCTCCAGGCTTGTGTATAAACATCCAGTAAAACCTCTTCAGCGGTTTCACGGTCTTGAATGACTTTATAAATCAGACCGAATACCGTTTTACTGGTGGTTTCGTAGAGGAGGGTAAAGGCGGACTGGTCACCTTCTGCCACTCGCTTCATCAGTGACAGTAAATTCTCCTCGGGTTTTAACTCAATTGCATTTAAAGGCAAGCTCTCAAGCCTCTCACTTTCTCCTACGCAGGCTTTTTCATTATAGATTTACCGCAAAGAGAAAAAATGCTCACAGGGGAAAACAAAGACTACTGGAAAGCATTGATGCAATCAACTACATATCGCGCTTCCTTGTCGGTGAGTTCCGGGAAAATCGGCAGCGATAAAATCTCACCGGCAAGCTGTTCGGCAACCGGAAAATCGCCTTCTTGTTTTTGCAAATCGCTGTAGGCTTTTTGTAAATGAACCGGAATCGGATAATGAATCAGCGTTTGAATGCCGCATTCGTTCAGGTAATTTTGCAGCCGCTCACGTCCCGCGCAACGAATGACATAGAGGTGAAAATTATGCGAACCATAATCCATCACCGCCGGTTTGATAATCAATGGATTGTGTATTTGCCGGTGATAGATTTCGGCTATCTCGCTTCTTCGTTTATTCCACGAATCCAGGTGAAGCAACTTCGCGGATAAAATTGCCGCCTGAATTTCATCCAATCGACTGTTGGTTCCTTTGGTGGAATGATAATAGCGTTTTTCCTGTCCGTAATTTCTGAGTTGAATGATGCGGTGAGCGATTTCCTCATCATCGGTGGTGATTGCGCCGCCGTCACCATTGGCACCGAGATTTTTACTGGGATAAAAACTGAAAGCCGCCGCATCCCCGATTGCACCGAGCTTGCGCCCTTTGTAGGTCGCGCCATGCGCCTGCGCTGCATCTTCGATTACCTTGATTTTATAGGCTCTGGCAATTTCTAAAATCGGGTCTAAGTCAACGCTTTGTCCGTAAAGATGAACCGGCAGGATGGCTTTGGTTTTTTCGGTTATCGTGGTTTCGAGTTTTTGCGGGTCGAGGTTAAAACTTTTTTCACTGACATCGATTAACACAGGGGTTGCGCCGGACATCCAAATTCCTGAAATCGTCGGAACACAGGTATTGGCAACCGTGATGACTTCATCGCCCGGCTGAACGCCAACGGCTCTCAAAGCGAGATGAATGGCTTCGGTGCCGGAGCCGACCCCGACCGCGTGGTTTACGCCGATGTAATTGGCAAATGCTTTTTCAAACTGTTCGCCTTCGGTTCCTAAAATAAACCAACCCCGTTCGTGAACCCGGCGAACCGCTGAATCGATTTCTTCGCGCATGGATAAATACTGTCTACGTAAATCACCGAAAGGAATTTGCATTTCTACTCTTTGTACCAACTGAAATTCTCCTTGTAATAATCGAAAGTTTTAATTAACCCTTCGCGCAGTTTGGTTTGCGGACGCCAATTCAGGGTGTTGGTGATTTTAGAAAAATCGCCATAAAAACTGCCAATATCGATGGCTTTTTTTTCATCCGGGAAGGGAACTAATCGGTAATTGCCGCTGCCATTTATTTCAATCATTAACTCGACCAGATTTTTCAAGCTGACGGGTTCATCACCGCCGAGATTAAAAATTTGACCGTTCGATTTTTCGCTTACCGCTGCCAGCAACAGGGCTTCAACGACATCATCGACATAATTGAAATCGCGCATCTGCGACCCGTCTCCGAATAGCTGAATCTCTTTGCCTTCGACTATCAAACGAATGAACCACCCAATGAACCCTTGTCGGGAGTGTTTCAAAAGTTGTCGCGGCCCGTAGGTATTCGTGAGGCGCAATGAAACGGCGCGGATGCCATAAACATTATGATAAAGGATGTGATACAGTTCGCCGCATAATTTGTTGATGCCATTGACATCGGTAGGTGATGCAATGTGATTTTCATCGACCGGAAGGTAATTAGGTTTTCCGTAAACCTGTCGCGTACTGGTGTAGATAATTTTGACGTTGCGGTTATTTTTCCGGCAGGCTTCCATAATCGAAAGCTGTGAACGCACGTTGATTTCCAAATCCGTGTAAGGGTTTTCCATGCTGTCGATGTGACTGACTTGCCCTGCCAGGTTGAAAATAAAATCCTGACCTTTAACCAGATAAGCCATACTGTGTTCATCACGAACATCAGCGATGTTGACGTGTACGCGACCTTCAATCCCGCGAATATTAAAAGGATTTCCTCCATATTCGGGAACCAGAGAATCAACCAGCGTAACTTTCGCGCCAAGTTCTAAAAGCCTACGGGCGAGATTGCTTCCGATAAATCCCAGTCCGCCGGTGATGAGTGTTTTTTGTCCTTGAAATGTTTTGTCCACTATTCCCTCATCCGATAATTTCTTCTCGATAATGAATGAATGCTTACGGCTCACAGGCTGTTTGAAAAGACTGGTTCACTATTTCAGGCAAATCAATTTCCATAGGAGAAAAATTCGCGGCATCGGCGCTGACCAGATAATAATAGGTTTTGCCTCTTAATCCGGTTATTGCCGTTTGAATTGCTTCTCCATGAAGATGACCATAAACGCAAACATCAGCCTCGAACGTTTCGATTAATTCGGTAAAGCCATTCGCTTCAAAATCCTTATTGGTGGGCGGGTAATGCAAAGCGACGATGAGATGGTCGTATGCCCCTTTTAGTTTTTTTAATGGCTCCAGAGCGGTTTTCAATCTTGCAACCTCGCGCTCATAAATCTTCTGGTCTTGCGCCTGGAAATAAATATCATTCGGACAGACCCAACCACGGGTTCCGGCTATTGCAACACGATTAATGATGATTGATTGCCCATTGAGAATTTCAATTGAAGGATGCAAAACCGCCTTTAACTTTTTTGCTGTATCCCACCAGTAATCGTGATTTCCCTTGAGTAATATTTTTTTGCCTTTCATCGCGCCGATGCGGTCAAGGTCAGGTTGCGCTTCACCGAGTCGCATCGCCCAGCTTGAATCCCCGACAATTAAAAGCAAATCATCTTCACGACCGAGGCGTTGCCAGGCGGAAAAGATTTTTTCATGGTGATTTTTCCAGTGCTCGCCAAACACCTCCATAGTTTTTCCAGTGCCACCTTCGAGGTGTAAATCGCCAATTGCAAAAATTCTCATTGCCTTCCGTCCGTAAGGTGAATCATACCGTTTTGCTGAATTAATTCAAAAGTCATGAAAAAAGGATGAGCGGTAATCGAGCGCCGCTCATCCTTTGATGAATGATTTTGTGATCGGTTTAACTCGTGTGTTTTTTTACCGCTTCTTCAAAAGTATTGAGCGCAAAATCAACCTGTTCGCGGTCAACGATGAGTGGCGGGGAAAAGCGAATTGAAGATTCTCCGGCTCCCTGCAAAACCAATCCGCGCTCAAAGCATTCATAGATGATTTTGTCGCGGAGTTGTCCGCAGGGTTCAAGGGTCTCAGGGTTTAACGAAAACTCAACGCCTATCATGAGACCCAAGCCGCGAACTTCGACAATGGCGCTATGGCGGGATTTTATCTCCTTCAGTTTTTCCATCATATATGCGCCAATGGTCGCCGCGTTATCGATTAAACCATCCTGCAAAATTTCAATGGTTTTTAAAGCCGCTGCAATAGCGACCGGGTTGCCGCCAAAAGTTGAGGCGTGCGCTCCGACGTGCCATTGCATCAAATGCGCTTTCGCAAAGGTTACCGCCAGCGGTAAACCGCCGCCCAAAGCTTTTGCCATACAGATAATGTCCGGGATGATATTGAAATGTTCAAATGCCCACATTTTGCCGGTGCGTCCCATTCCGGCTTGAACTTCATCAAGAACCAGAAGGATTCCATGTTTGTCACACCGGTTGCGGAGTTCCGGCAAAAAATCCGATGGCGGAACCACATAACCGCCTTCACCCTGAACCGCTTCAACTACGATTGCCGCGCAGTCTTCAGGGGGAACCGTGGTCGTGAAAATATTTTCTTCAATGTAGCGAACCACACGTTTGCCGACAGATTCACCATCACGAAGCGCCAACGGGCAACGAAGCGGGTTGGCATAGGGGACGTGTGTGACATCAAGCAACTGCGGCCCGAAGCCTTTCCGCTGAACATATTTTGAAGCGGTCAGTGACAAGGCACCAAATGTGCGCCCGTGAAAGGCGCCGCGAAAAGCAATGAATTTGTGCCGACCGGTTGCATACACTGCCGTTTTTAACGCGCCTTCGATGGCTTCGGCGCCGGAATTTCCGAAATGCGCGCGCCAGGAAAAATCGCCCGGAACCACTTCGTGAAGTTTTTCAACCAATTCGGTGAGGTGTGGATAATAATAATCGGCGCTGCAAATGTGATTGAATTCGTTTGCCTGTTTATAGATGGCATCGGCAATTGCCGGATGCCCATGACCGAGGGCGCTGACGCCGACGCCGGCATTGAAATCCAAAAAGATATTGCCATCGACATCTTCGATTAATGCGCCATAACCTTTTTGCATGACGAGCGGATAGGCGCGTGTGTAGCTTGGTGAAACCAAACGGTGGTCTTTTTCAATATATTCCTGGGCTTTCGGGCCGGGTAAGGCAGTTTTGATTTCGGGAAATTTTAATTTGGTAATGGTTTGCATGACTTCACTCCTTGTGTCAGGGGAAACCGATAGGTTTCGGTTGAAAGTAAATCGTTAAATAATATTGGAGGCGTGAAGCATTGGCGGATTAATCGCCGAACAAATTCCTGCGGATTCTGGTAGGCATATTCAATTCTATTTTGATTTTAGCCATCGCTTATTTCCGAATCCCTGCCATTTTACCACGCCAATTTTTATTCGGGCAATTGTCGGTTTGTTCCCTGAAGCTTGAAACCGAATTGAACCCATAGGCTGCAAAAAGGACTTTTCCATTTTACCGTCGCACAGGTTGAACGATTATCGTGTTCAGGGGGTTGAGGACGGGCGATTAGGGGGATTGGAACCAGTCATCAGGGTTTAAAAATAAATCTCAAAATAGATGTAGGGAATCCTCTAAAGTTCTTGATTGATAAAAACTTGCCATGCTAGATTTCTAACTCTAAGGTTTTCCTGATAATTGGGCTGATTGACTAAGCTCAAGGCGGAATGAGTAGTTTTAAGCACAGATGAACGAGTACAGGTCTTCGGATTGTAGTGAGGCGCAACAGAAAATTCTGATTGCCGTCGTTGACGCCTTTCTGCTTACCTATGTACATCCCCAGGCTTCGTCTTCCTCCCGTTTCCGTAAACTTCTTGCTCTAAAATTTTACGTGGGTAGAAGCCATTTGTGTTGAGGTGAGCGGTGAAAAACCTCTCTTAAAGCGTTCAAAGCATCCGTCAAATCACAGGGAAGAGGATTCGGGCAATTAATGCCAAATTATGATTCAACTCAAACGTCGCAGCAAAATTTGCGACCGGTCTAAAAGATTAGAAGAAAGCAGGACTAAGTCGAAGAATGTTTAATTTATTCAATCCCTTTTCAAGCGATCTCGCGATAGATTTAGGCACAGCCAATACTCTGGTTTATGCCAAAGGACGAGGCATCGTTGTCAGCGAACCCTCGATTGTTGCGATTAATAAAATTACCAATAAGGTCGAAGCCGTCGGTAAGGAAGCCAAAGAGATGCTCGGCAGAACCCCCGGTAATATCGTGGCAATTCGACCGATGAAAGATGGCGTCATCGCAGATTTTGAAGTCACTGAAAAAATGCTCCAGCATTTTATCCGTAAAGCCCATAACGGGCGTTCGTGGGTGTCACCCCGGGTGGTCATCGGGGTTCCCGGTGAAATCACTCAGGTCGAACGCCGCGCCGTCGAAGATGCCGCCTATCGCGCCAAAGCCTCCAAGGTTTTCCTGGTCGCCGAAGCGATGGCAGCCGCTATCGGCGCGGGGCTGCCCATCACCGAGCCATACGGCAATATGATTGTTGATATTGGTGGTGGCACGACCGATATTGCGGTGATTTCGCTTTCGGGCATCGTCTATTCGCGAGCCGTTCGGGTTGCCGGAAACGAACTTGATGAAGCGATTATTCAGTACATCAAACGCAAATATAATTTGCTCATTGGTGAACGAACCGCAGAAGCCATCAAGATTGAACTCGGTTCCGCCTGGCCGATGGAAGAACCCATCACCATGGAAATCAAAGGGCGCAACCTGATTGAAGGGGTTCCGCGAACCATCACGATTACCGATGAAGAGGTTCGCGAATCGCTATCCGACCCGATTGCGACCGTCGTCAATGCGGTTCGGGTGGCGTTGGAAAGAACCCCGCCGGAACTTTCAGCCGATATTGCCGAACGTGGCATCGTTTTAACCGGCGGTGGCGCGTTACTCAAAGGCATCGATAAACGCTTGATGCATGAAACCGGCGTCCCAGTTTCACTTGCGGAAAACCCGCTTTCGTCGGTTGCGCTTGGAACTGGAAAAATGCTGGCTGACTTTGACCTGTTGAGCCGTGTCAGTTGGGAAAACACCATGACACATCACGGTTCATAGTTAGGATTCAGGATTCAGGATTCAGGCTCTTAATCAATCCCCTGAATCCTGAATCCTGAATCCTGAATCCTACGTTTATGAGTTCCACTCCCGTTAAAGAAAAATTAAAAGATAAATCGCATTGGGTGCTGGCTGCACTGCTTTTGTCCCAACTTTTTTTAATGACTTTGACGGCGCGCAATACCGAAACCAACCAATCATTACTGGGCAAATGGGTGATGACGATTTTCGCGCCGGTTGTGAAAGTCGGGGATGGGGTACTGTCTAAAGTCACCGGCACCTTTACCGGTTGGGGGGAATTGCGTCGCGCCCGTGATGAAAATATCGAACTGAAAAATCAAGTGGAACAGTTGACAACCCAATTAAATGAAACACGCGAAAAAGCCGCCCAATACGATGCTTTGCGTGTCCAGTATGGTCTTCCATCGCTTTCCGGTTACCGGCAAATTGCCGCAAATGTCATTGCTCGTAACACCTCGCTCTGGTTTAAACGGTTGACCATTGATCGCGGAACGTTGGATGGGGTTAAAAAAGATATGCCAATCGTTACCAATGCCGGAATCATCGGGCGGGTAATCAATGTCGGAGCCAATTTCGCGCAGGTGCAAATCATTACCGATTCCAATGCCGGTGTTGGGGTGATGATTCAAAGCACAAGGCAACCGGGCGAACTGAAAGGGCTGAATAATTCGCGATGTGAAATTAAAAATATCCCCTCAACCGAAGAAATTGCCGAGAATGAAATTGTTGTGACTACCGGATTAGATCGCATCTATCCAAAGGGACTGGTTGTCGGGACGACCGAGCATGTCGAAAACGATGCCAATGCCCCTTATAAAAAAATCATTGTCAGACCGGCGGTTCAAATCGACCGGGTTGAAGCGGTGATCGTGCTTTTAATTGAGCAAAAAGATATTAAATTTGAAGAGAATCTGAGACCTTAGTGAGGTAACGAATCGAGTGCAAACTTTCAAAATCGCTCTTACTCTGATACTCGCGCTCATTTTTCAGATGTTGTTACCCAAACATTTCAGAATTTTTCAGTTTGTCGATTTACCTTTATTGGTTACGATTTATTTGAGCCTTATGCGGTCACCATTGTTGGGGATGGGAGCCGGGGCGGTTTCCGGTATCGGGAGCGACATTATTAGTGGGAGTTTGGTTTTAGGGGTAAACGGATTTTCAAAAACCTTAATCGGGTATGTGGTTTCCAAAGCCAGCGTCAATTTCCCCCTGGAAAACCCCTTAACCAGGTTAGGAATCGTTGCCCTGGCATCGGTTTGCAATACGATTTTTGTAATCGGATTAAACCTGATGCTCGACCAACCGATTCAGAATGTCGGCGACTGGGGGGATTTCCTAAAGGCATTGGGACTACAAACCATAGGAGATTCGCTGGCGTCAGTGGTTTTGTTTATGATTTTAAATAAGGTCTTTCCTGAAACCGGAGAGGCAAAACGAATGGCAATTAAAAAGCGTCATTATGGTTAAACGCTCAAGGTGGAGGCGGTATGGCAGAGCGTGAAATATTCGATAGACTCGATGATTTTTTGAGATATAATCCGGCAACCTCAAAACGCGGGAGTGCTTCATCGTATTCAAGAAAAAGTCAGGTCGCTGACGGATTCAGTTTCGATTTGCGGGCGAAATTCATCCTGTATCTGGTTTTCGCCATCTTCGTTATTCTGGGAATCCGTTTTTATAATTTACAAATCGCCAAACACGAAATGTATGTTCAACGCGCCGAGAACAATCGCATTCGTGAAATTCCCATCATTGCCGCGCGAGGCGCAATCCTTGACCGCAACGAAAAAGTTCTGGTCGACAGCACACCGATCAATACGGTGGTCATCATGCCGGAAGACATCGTCAATAAACAGGATACGATTGACGCGCTGGTAAACAATCTGGGGATTAATCGGGAGGATGTCGAAAAGGAATTGAATAATCCGAAACGGTCGAAAATTGACCCGATTCTGATTAAGCAGAATACCACCTATGCGGATCGCGCCTGGATTGAAGCGCATCAGCTTGAACACCCCGAAATCATTCTCGATGAACAACCGCAACGGATTTATAAATTCGGCAAAACCGCCTGTCATGTGATTGGCTATGTCGGACAGGTAAGCGCCAAACAACTGGAGAATGAGAGTTTTCAAAAAGCCGGTTATAAGATGGGCGATATTATCGGGCAGGGCGGCGTAGAAGCCACTTACGATAAAATTCTTCGAGGTCAGGACGGCGTCAGACGGGTCATTGTCGATAGCCGGGGTCGGAAGATACGTGAATTGGATATTCGCCCGCCGATTCGCGGACAAGATGTGGTGCTTTCCCTTGATCTTGATATTCAGCGCGTCGCCGAAGAAGAGTTTGAGAGGACGCAAGATAAAGGTGCGGCAATCGCTTTGGACCCGCGCAATGGCGAAATTATCGCAATGGTTTCCTATCCCAATTTCGACCCCAATGTCTTTGCCCGCAATATCGTTTCACCCGAAAATCGTAAAGAGGTTGCCGCGATATTAACCGACCCCGGTCATCCTCTAAATAATAAAGCGATTCAAGGGTACTATCCCGCAGGTTCAACCTGGAAACTGATGATGAGTACGGCGGCAATCGAAGCGGGAGTCACACCTTTAAACAATTCGCGGCTCGTTTGTGGCGGCGGGTTGCAGGTTGGCGGGCGCTTCATCCATTGTATGGGAAGTCATGGCGCGCCCGATGTTCATACGGCAATCGTGCGTTCCTGTGACGGTTATTACTATCGTTTAGGCGTTAAAATGGGCGTGGATAGAATGCGGGAGTGGTTGTTGAAATTCGGTATGGGGCAGAAAACCGGAATCGATTTACCACACGAAAGAATCGGCTCCATTCCGAGTCGCGACTGGAAGGCGAGAACTTTTCCGCGAACGCCGGAGTGGAATGATTTTGATAGCGCATTGGCGGGCATCGGACAGGGATCAGTCGCCATTCCCCCGTTGCAATTGATTCGCGCCGAATCGGGAATCATGATGGATGGACATTTTTTCACGCCGCATGTTTTCAAAGAAGCGAAAGCTACGGAAGCGATGCCGGTAAAATATTATGAGGATTCGCCTCGAGAAATAACCCTGTCGGCAAAAACCACAGCCGCTATTCGCTATGCGGTGTGGGGAGTGGTGAATGAAGGCGGTACTGCCGGAGGCATCGGATTCCCGCGGGAACTCAATGTTGGTGGGAAAACCGGAACCGCTCAGGTCATCGCCAAAGAAAAAGCCAAAGGCAAACATTTACAGGATCACTCCTGGTTTATCAGTTTCGCGCCGGTCAACGAAGATATGAAACCGGAATTTGCGGTGGTCTGTTTTACTGAAAATGGGGGTTTCGGAGCCAAGGCATCGGGACCGAAAGCCAAAGCCATTCATACGGCATATTTTGCCAAACGCGATGGCAAATTTATTCCCGCAGAAGAGATTGCTAAAAATGCGACAACTGGCGGAAATACGCTTGCCGCGTTATCGGCAAGCGGGGTTCCCGGGCAACCGCAAAAAGGTAATAATCCAAATACCCGGTTGGCAATCCAAGGGAATCAATCGCCTATAGAACCGAATCAACGGCGAAATCGCTGATAACTTGGGGTTAATCAAATTGTCGTGTTATGATTTGCTAGCCCTTGAATTTGACCCGCTTTAGGTTGTAACCGAAGTTAAGCATGATTGAGATTAATCGAAAGACATTTCGTGACATTGATTGGCCGCTTTTGCTGGCTCCCATAGCCCTGACGATTTTTGGTTGTATTGGAATTTATAGTACCGCGCCGAATTCGGATTTTGTCAAAAAGCAGTTGATAGCTCTGGGGATTGGACTTGCCATTGCATTTGCCATTATGTTTACGGATTATCGAAAGATTGTTCACGATTTCGCGCCGATTTTTTACGGGATTGTGATGGTCTTACTGGTGCTGGTTTTATTCATTGGCGCAACCATTAACGGCAACAAAGCCTGGTTGCATATACCGGGTCTGCCCAGTATTCAACCTAGTGAATTTGCCAAAGTGGCAACCATTTTAATGCTGGCGCGTTATCTGGCAAAAGCGCGTTCGGGTGGTGATTTAACCCTGAAAAATATGATTGTGATGGCTGGCATCGCTTTGCCTCCGATATTTTTGATTGCCTTAGAGAAAGATACCGGAACGATGTTGACTTTCGGAGCGATTCTCGGAGCTTTCTATTTTTTAGGTGGCGCGCCGAAAAAATATATTATTGTGGCGATAATCGCTTTGCCTTTGGCGCTGATTGCTCTCTATCCCTTTCTCCGGGGATACCAAAAAGAGCGGATTGATGTCATTATCAATCCTGAGAAGGCAGACCCCAGAGGCTATGCTTACCAGACCATTCAATCCGTTATCGCGGTTGGTTCCGGCGGGGTGGTTGGCAAGGGGATTGGCGAAGGCACCCAGGGAAAATTGGGATTCCTGCCGTATGCCTATTCGGATTTTATTGCCGCAGTAATTGCCGAAGACTTGGGATTTGTTGGCATATTAATTATGATGGCGCTTTACCTGATTTTTATCTGGCGACTGACGATGGTCGCCCTGGGGTCAAGGGAACGCGCCGGTGCACTGATGGTGATGGGATTTGTCGCATTAATCACCTTTCACATTTTTTGTAACTTGGGAATGGTCGCGGGCATTATGCCGATTATGGGCATTCCTTTACCACTGATGAGCCAAGGGGGCACAGCAATCATGTCCATGTTTGCCGGGGTCGGATTGGCGCTCAGTGTTCGATTCAGAAGGTTTGTTAATTAGTTGATGCTGACGCTTTGGCTAATCAAAGTTCAGTAATTAAAATTTGAAAATTTTTTCGTTTCAAGCCATACCCATTTCTCCTTCGTGGTTTTTGCTTTTCTCATTGCAAACCCGAATTTTATTGAGAAATCGAAGCTATCTGGCATTGAAACACCCTCGAGGCAGTTAGGAAATTTTGGGTTCTCCTCCCCGTTGATAAAAATCAATGGGAGATGAGAGACTGCGGGTTTGAAAAAAATATATGACTTGCTCGCAATAATTTTAGTCGCGAGTTGATGAATTCCAAATTGAATTCCTCCCCGACAACCGGGGCTGATTTGAATAACGGTTTCTGAAATTTGAAAGACCGTCAAATAAAAAGCCCAAATCTGTAGCAAGCGTAAACTGCTTTTTAATCAAAGCGGAGCCAAAACACACCCGTAAAACGAGACAAAAAATCCTGTTGGGATATTCCCCTCAACTCCAAAACTGTTCATACCTGCCTCTTGATTAATTTGATAGGAGAGTTCATGGCTAAAGAATTGATAATTAGCGCAAATGTATATGAAAAGAAGGTCGCTTTAATAGAAGAAGGTGTGGTTACGGAATTCTATGTTGAGCGTCGGGATGAAAATCAAGGGGTTGTCGGAAATGTCTATAAAGGCAAAGTGATGAAGGTGCTTCCCGGTATGCAATCGGCTTTCGTGGACATCGGGCTTGAACGGGATGCCTTTTTGTACGTTGCCGACTTCAAAGATTTTGAAGAGGATGAGGATATTGATTTCAACGAAGAAGGCGCTGCCACACAGCAACAAAAACGACCCGATGAGCGAAAAGGTGACCGCAGAGATCGGGGTAGACCCGAACCCGTCGATAAACGGATAAGCGAACCGCCAATCCCCGCAGTAGATGCGGCTGAGTTGGAAGATGTGGTTGAACAATTGGCGGAAATTGCCACGGAAAAAGTTATTGAACCGCCACCGGTCGAAGATTTGGAAGGTGAAGGTTTGGAACCGGCAACCACGACGCCCGAATTCATTCCGGTTCAGGAAGCAAAGGTAGATGAAGTTACACCTACCTTTGTAAAGGAGGAAATCCCGGAAGAAGTTGTAAGAGTCGGCGATTTAATCAGCGGACATGCAACGGATTTCAGCATTGAAAGAATAACCGACGAGGATATAGTGAGGACGGAGCCGGCTCAGGAAGTGGTTGAAACGGAAAAAGGGAAACGCAGTCGTTCCCGTAAAAAAGGGAAAATCGAAGAAGAAGAAAAAAAATCCAAAAAAGCCAAACCTCCCTCAAAGAAACCTGATGTTGTGGAACCGCCAGTCGTAGAAGCCAAGGTTGAAGATGGCAAGGCGGTCAAAAAAACCGCGAAATCCGCTGCTAAAAAACCAGCACGCAAGAAAAAAGGTGCAGGTAGTGAAACCTCTGATGCGGCATCTCAAAACGTCTTGGCGGCAACCGGTTTTGAAAGAATTGTGGATGAAGAACGCCCATCGGAAGCTTCGGAAACCGCATCGCGCCCCCAGGTTATGGAAGGAGAAAAGCCGGTTGAAAAAGTGTTCCAGCCGGAACCTGAACCGGAATGGAAAGTCGGGAGTTTTCGCTCGGAAAAAATTGAAAAAAACGAATTCGAGCGTATCGAAGATGCGGCGGCATCAAACACTGAATCGCTGGATAATCGCTCATCATTCAAACATATCTCCGATGTCATCCCTGAAAATATTTTAGAGGGAACCACATCGCCTCAGCAGGTGATTGGCGATGAAACAGAGGACGATCGGGAAGCCAGCGTTCGTGATTTTGGCAGCCGCAGTGAAATGGCAATCAGGCGAGGTCGTGGTCGTCGCAAAGACCGCCGTCCACATCCGAAAAGTATGCGTCAACCGGTTGGCGAATCAGCAACCGAAGATGGCGATGCCGCAACCGTAGCGGAAGAAAAACCGGAAGGGTTTGATGGCGATAAACCGATGCGAGCCGAACCCCGGCGCAAACCCGAAAGGGGAGGGGCACCCACCATCACCGACCTGCTGCGCGAAGGGCAGGAAGTTATCGTTCAAATCGCAAAAGAACCTATCGCCAAAAAAGGCGCGCGAATTACTTCGCACATTGCCTTACCCGGACGATTTCTGGTTTATATGCCGACGGTAAATCACATAGGGGTTTCCCGAAAAATTCCAATTGATGCCGAACGAGTGAGGTTGAAACGCACCGTAACTGCGCTTCGTGACCGCGAAAATGCGCCGGGTGGATTTATTGCGCGTACCGCCTGCTCAGGAATTTCCGAACAGTTATTGCATGATGATATGCGATACCTGATTCGTACCTGGAATGACATCCGCAAAAAATCCGACCGCTCCAAACCGCCGACCCTGGTTCATCGCGACCTGGATTTGATTCAACGAATTTTACGCGATCAATTGACCGATGAATTTTCGGTCATTCGGGTTGATAACGAAATCGAATATGCGCGAATCGTCGAGTTCGTCAATCGCGTTCAACCGCGGCTGGTGAACCGTGTCAAACTTTATACCGGAAACCAACCGATACTCGAAAAATATAATGTTCAGCCGGAAATTGATAAGGCGGTAAAACCGCGTGTGTGGTTAAAATCCGGCGGCTATATCGTCATTAATCAAACCGAAGCGCTGGTGGCGATTGATGTCAACACCGGAAAATTTGTCGGTAAATCTGACCGCCTCGAAGACACCATAACCAAGACCAATCTGGAAGCCGCAAAAGAAGTGGTGCGCCAAATTCGTTTGCGCGATCTCGGCGGCATCATCGTTGTCGATTTTATCGATATGGAAGAACGCAAAAACCGACAGAAAGTCATGCAAACGCTTCAGGAAGAGTTAGCCAATGACCGTTCACCCTCAAAAATTCTGTCGATCAATGATTTCGGTTTGCTGGCAATCACCCGCAAGCGGGTTAAACAATCGCTCGAACGAACCCTTTGTTCACCCTGTCCGTATTGCCAGGGCGGCGGGATGGTTAAATCTGCACAAACCATGTGTTATGAAATCCTCGAACAAGCCAAAGCGATTTCCGAACAGGTCATGGGAAGCACAGACATTATGCTGAGGGTCTCGCCGATTGTTGCCGAAGCCTTGCATACTTCGGAACAGGCGGTCTTTGAAGAGATCGAAGCCAATTTCGGCTCCCCGATTACTATCGAAGCCGACCCCAATCTTCATCAGGAGCAGTACGACTTCGCAATCGCCTAACGCTGTCAATGGTCGGCGAGGTTAAATGCCTTGCCGACCGCCTTTTCCTTTCCCTTATTTGGCTCGCCCTTTTCCTTCAAAATTCGCCAATAAATTCCGCGCTACGCTGGTTGATACTCGCCGACGGCTTAATGTCTACTGATTGACAGTTAATTTAATAACTGTTAATTGATTAACAAAGTTGCTTGACACCAATCCGCAGATTGAATAAGCTAAGAAGCGTTTAGTTGCAGTAGCAGAAAAAGAAAATTTTTTAACTTGGAGAAAGAAAATGAAAAATAGAAAATATTTCGTGATATTGGGACTCGCCTTAATTTTGGCGATTTCAGGATTTGCTCTGGCGCTCGCCGCCGGTTCAGAAAGTTTATTTGTTGAAGTTAAACCGCAAACCGCTTCAAAAGAAGCTGCGCCGGTCGCCAGTTCAGGAGTTTACGGATTTGATCCAGCTCATTCGACCATCGGGTTTTCAATTCGTCATCTGGTTATCAATAAAATCCCCGGCAGATTTAAAGACTATAAAGGGACAATCAATTTTGATTCCGCAGATATAACCAAATCATCAGTCGAATTTACCGCCAAGGTTGAAAGTATCGACACCGGTGTTCAAGCCAGAGACAATCATCTGCGAACCGCGGATTTTTTCGAGGTTGCGAAATATCCCGAATTATCGTTTAAAAGCACCCGGGTCGTTAAAAAAGGGAAAACCGATTTTCTTGCCATCGGCACATTTACCTTGAAAGGTGTCAGCAAAGAACTCACCATTCCATTCAAATTAAACGGGCCGATAAAAGACCCCTGGGGGAAATTGCGAATCGGTATCGAGGCGAATCTAACCATCAATCGTCAGGATTATGGGGTTAGCTGGAGTCAAAAACTGGATTCCGGTGGTCTGGTTGTCGGGAATGATGTCGACATTCAACTGAATATCGAAGCGGTTAAACAGTAATGTCAGGTTCTGTGAAAGCGATTTTGTTTTTATAGATAAATCATCCTTTCTATTTACTGACTGGGGAGAAAAATAATATGAAGAAATTATTTGGTGAATTTATTGGAAACCGGGGTGCCATCGGTCTATTAATTGTTCGCTTGATTTTTGGCATGGGATTGATGTTGCACGGTTATTCAAAAATTAAAAATCCGTTTGATTGGATGGGACAGGAAGCGCCCATTCCCGGTTTATTGCAAAGTCTTGCGGCATTAAGCGAGTTCGGCGGTGGGCTGGCATTAATCCTCGGATTATTGACGCCGATTGCCGCTTTTGGAATCACCTGCACGATGTTGTTTGCAGTGTTGGGAGTTCACGTCCGTGCAGGTCATCCATTTGTCGGCTCCGGTGGCCCTTCGTATGAACTGGCGGCGCTCTATCTGGGTGTCGCACTATTGATGTTAATTACGGGTCCCGGAAAATACTCCCTGGATGCTCTGGTGTTTGGCGCGAAAAAGTAAATTCGGATTATTGAATCAAAGAGGAAGTCATGAATTTCCCGGCAATTTTTGTATCACATGGCGCGCCAACTTTGGCGATTGATGATGAAGCCGAAGCGCATCAATTTTTGACCTCGCTTGGAAATTCTTTAGGGAAACCTTCCGCAATTCTGGTGGTTTCAGCCCATTGGCAGTCCGAAATCCCAACGGTTTCGCTTGCCGCACATCCCCAAACCATTCACGATTTCGGCGGGTTTCCCAAAAAACTATATGAGATAGCATACCCGGCAGCAGGAGCTGTCACGTTGGGCAATCGAGTTGCGCATTTATTAAATGGACAGGGAATTCACACTGCCATTACGGAAAATCGCGGACTCGACCACGGCGTCTGGGTGCCGTTAATGTTGATGTATCCCCAAGCCAATATCCCAACTACTCAACTGTCATTAGTTGCAAACGGCACCCCTGAAGAGCATTACCAAATCGGGAAGGTGCTCGGCGGTTTAAAAGACCAAGGCGTAATGATACTGGCAAGCGGTGGCGCTGTTCATAACCTGCATTCGCTGAACTCATTTGATAAGCCCTCGCCCTGGGCAAAAAAATTCGAGGAATTCCTTCATCAAAAAATTTCGGAAGGAAATCTTCAATCGCTTGTAAATTATCGCTCACTGATTGCTGAAGGTGTCCTGGCACATCCCACAGAAGAACATCTGCTGCCGCTGTTTGTAGCGATGGGAGCCGGAGGGTTTGATGAAAATCATCCCGGTATGAGTATTCACAGAAGTTGGACTTACGGTAATTTAAGCATGGCAAGCTTTCAATTTAACGCTTAATTCCATCCTGTTCTCTATTGGGTCTTCAACCAGGCTTCACGAATTTTCATTTTCTCGGTTGAAATATCTGACATCTCTTTCACTTCATAGCGTCCCTCTTTTAATGCGTCTTTATCGAGATAATAGCCGGCAAAGCCCAGGATTTCGTCATAGGGTGGAACCGCGACCCCATAGGCATACCGAGTGATGAAATTTCGGTAATCGCGTTTGGTTAATCGGTTGACAATGGTTAAAAAATCGTCGATAGAAAAGCCTTTCCCTTTCAGGTAAAAATCCTTGAAAAGCGAACGCATCACCTCATCCAAACCGAATTGCCCTTTGGTGTCATTTAAAATTGATAAATCAAGTAAGGCTCCCAGGTTTTGCCCTTGGGTGTAATAAGAAATTTCAAACACCGTTCCGGTGTCATAGCCCAGCCAGGTTGAAGTTGAAGAATCAGCCGGGGAAATATACTTTCTCGCGTCATTGCTTTCGACGCCATTGATGGCAGAGGTTATCGAGAACAGGAAGCGTTCTTTTCCGCCGGTGCCTGCTCTGAGTAGCGATTTGCTCGCATAATAATTGGTAAACCCTTCGGAAATCCATAGCAGCGGGGTTTCATTTTCTCGCGAATAATCATAGGGAAACATTTGAATCGGACGAATCCGTTTGACATTCCAGGTATGAAAAAATTCATGGGCTGCGGTTTCAATTAACATTTCCGGAGTCGCGCGGTTGCCAACCGGCGCAAATGAGACAAAGGAATTGGCGTGTTCGAGCGCGCCGCCGGCGTTCGATTCAGGTTTGGCAAAAAAATAGAAACAGACATGTTTTTCGTAAGGCAAGCCGCCAAATATTTTACTTTGAGACATATAAACTTTTTGCAGCATCTCTACGAATTTATCGGTTTTTTCTTTGGAAAAACTTCCGGCAGGGGTAGCACAAAAATAATGTGGCTTGCCTTCGACTTCAAATTTTGTGACATCAAATTTTCCCATCTGAGTTGGCGCATCAACCAGTTCATCATAATTGGATGAAGTGAAGATGTACGGGTCAGTGCTCTCTTTTAATGCCGTTTGAATTTTCCAATCCTGGGGAACATTAAAGCGAACGGTGGCGGGAAGATTGCGATAGCCATTCACCTCCAGAAAAAGTTGTGTGCCGGTAAAAAACGCAAAATCCTTAGTGATTTTCGCCTGATTTAAAGCCAACACGGTTGCCTGATAATCAAATTCGATTTTGATTTCCTTCAAATTTTTAGTCTCAACCCGCCAACTCTGTTTGCGAGTCATGATGGGTTGCAACCAGTTTCCTTTGCCATCAAGGATTTTAAATCGAAGAATATTTTTTGCGTAATTTTCTACTGTGTACCAACCCGGCGTCCAAATGGGAAGAGACACGGTGACAAATGAGTCTTTAATATTTTTAATCTCAGTGGTGACGTGAAAAAGTTGTTTATCGACATCGGCAACGGCTACGGTGTAGTTGATTTGTAATTGACCGGATTGCCTTGCCAACAAAGCCTGTTGACCAGCAATGAAGAGGCAAACGGTAAGGAGAAACAAATGGCTTATTTTGGTTATTCGGTTCATGAAAAACTTCCTGTTCAATTTATCCGACAAAAGGAATACCGATTTTTTCGGCGTGTTCTTTGATTTTTTCGACGATGCCGATTGCCAGTTGGAGAGCGTTTTTACCATCTTGTCCGCTGGTGATGACTGGCGCACCATCAACCGCATTTAAGAAAGATTGGATTTCGAGTTTGAGCGGTTCTTCGCGTTCCACCGCAAGCGCGCGGAAACCGAAGTCGGGTTTTCCGCCAGATGAATAATCCACTTTGACCATGCTGGCTTCCTGCGCCGCATAATCTATCGACACATATTGCGAGGGCTGAAAAAATCTTAATTTTCTGACCCTTTCGGCAGAGACCCGGCTGGCGGTTAAATTGGCAACACAGCCATTGGCAAATTCGATTCGCGCATTGGCAATATCAATTTTCGGAGTAAGAATCGGTATGCCCGCGGCACGGATTTCCACAACTTCACTTTTAACCATCGATAAGATGACATCGAGGTCATGAATCATCAAATCCATGACCACATCAATATCCAGACTTCGCGGGGTAAACAGGCTCAACCGATGGCCTTCAAAAAATCTCGGCTGGGTGACCACTTGACTTGCAGCAATCACCGCCGGATTGAACCTTTCCAAGTGACCAATTTGTAAGACCCGATTATTTTCTCTGGCAGTTTTCAGGATTTCTTCGGCTTCTTCGAGAGTGCGTGAAATCGGCTTTTCGATTAAAACTGCGATACCGGCTTTTAAAAAATCACAGGCAATCGCTTTGTGGGTGAGGGTTGGAGTAGCAAGACTCACCGCATCAACTGTGCCAATTAACTCGCGGTAATCGCTGAAATAATCGACCTGATATTTTTCAGCGATGGGCTTGCCGATGGCTTCATTAATATCACAAACAGCTTTTAAACTGACGTCGGGAAGTTCGCTGTAGACTCTGGCATGATTTTGTCCGAAACTTCCGGTGCCGATGACTGCGACTCGTTTCATGAAAAACTCCAGTCCTTTCTGGTGAAATTGAAAAATATAAGTAGTAATGATTCAGGTTGATTAAATCAGAATTGCGTCGCCCATTGCCCTGCTTTATCATCATCCATCTGTAAACAACCTCGCATGATTTTAAAATTAAAAAATTTTCTCAATGATTTCCTTGCAAAGCCTGAGCAATCGGAAACCAAAGGTCAAATAATAAAAGACCAGTCTTACACGAACAAGGAGTTCATTTCTTACCTGAGCATTTTATTCACACTTTGCCTGGTTGCTTTTTTCTTTGCCGCCAGCCGTTTTGCATTGCTGGGACCGGATGAACCCCGATACGCAGAGGTTGCGCGTGAAATGTTCGTATCCGGTGAGTATATCTCAACGCGACTTTGTGGTTGTTTATGGTTTGAAAAACCGGCGCTGGTTTATTGGATGATTGCGGCATCCTATCACCTTTTCGGAGTTAGTGAGTTTGCCGCGAGATTTCCCGCCGGATTATCTGCAACGCTGGCGACCCTGACGATTTTCTGTACGCTGACACGCACCGTATCCCTGAAATGGGCTATGGGAGCCGGTTTGATGTTACTAACGAGTGGTATCTTTATCGGTTATGCGCACGCTGCCACGCCCGATATGGTGTTGACCGCAACCATGAGCGTTGCAATATTAACGACCTATGTCGCCACTTCAAATTTTGTCCGCTCTCGATTTTGGTTAATGACCCTGAGTTTTGCCGCTATCGGGTTGGCATTCATGGCAAAAGGTCTGGTCGGCATCGTTTTAACCTTCGGCATCTTGTTTCTGTTTTTATGGCTGACCGGCAGGTGGCGTTTACTGAGAATTAACTATCTGATGATTGGTCTATTGGTTTTCTTTGCGGTATCCGCGACCTGGTATTTACCTGTGACCTTAAAACATGGCTGGCATTTTATTGATGAGTTTTTCATTCAGCATCATTTCCAACGCTATATCAAAGATGTCTTCGGGCATCCGCAACCGATTTACTTTTTCGCAGTGATTGCTTTCGTCGGCGTACTCCCCTGGTCGGGATTTTTTATTCCGGCTATCGTCAGACTCAAAAATCTTCGTCCCCGCATTGATGAAGAAAATTCATTACTGACGCTGGCTTGGATATGGGCGCTCATTCCTTTACTGTTTTTCTCGCTTTCGGAATCAAAGCTGCCGGGCTATATTCTTCCGGTTTTTCCTGCCCTGGCAATCATCCTCGGCAAATCATTTGCAGATTACTGGACGAAGCCTGCCACCGGTTTATTAAAAATAACCGCCTGGTTGACCGCGATTTTACTGGTGAGTTTATCAGTCGGTTTTGTCGGGTATTTGCGGACAATTCCGATTTCGTCATCTCCAATAACTTTGATTATCGCTGCAATCCCGATAGGTTTAGCCTTAATTGGTGTCGTTGGTTTGGCACTGGGGAAAAAAGCTTACCTATTATTTACTTCGATTGCTGTGATTTTGGGTTTGATTATCAGCGCGGGAATTATCTTACCTCCATATCTTAATGAAAGTGTCAGTTTGAAAAGGCTATCGCTGGATGCGGCAGAATCATTAAACGCGGATGAAAAAATTGCTTATTACATCCTAAAAGACTTTGCGGCGGTTTTTTACGCCGAAGGCCGTGTGGTCTGCAAAAACGGGGAAATCCTCAATGCCTTGAAAGAGGATGCTTTGATTGAAGAATTAAAAAGCCATCACCGCTTAATCATCATCACCAGAGAACGTTGGTTGACCGGATTAAAAAATCGCCCGGAAATACAGATGGAACCGATTTCTCAACAGGGTGAATATTATGCGTTGCGTGTGCAGTTGCAGAAGGAAAAACCGTGACCGGTTGAATTTTCCGGTCACGGATGAGTTATTTTTTCGGTGCGGTTGTCGGTATCGCTGCCTGAAAGAATTTCACCACGCGCTCATCATAAGCTGCCGATTCAGTGGTATAGAGTCGCTCTTGCCGGGTTTTTTCAACTTCAATGATCTCTTTCTGTCCTTTGGTTTCGTCAAATATTTCTTTGGTTAATAAATCGGTTGGCGAACCGGTCTTTCCGTGAATAAATAAAAATCTTCGGTTTGATGAAAGCCTGACCGATTCAATGACATCCGATTTGTCATCCTTGGTCATAAAGTATGCCTGTGAAGTTAGTCCGAGAACTTCTTTGGTCAAGCTGTAATCAGCCAGTCCCTTGACCATCGAATTATTGCCGCCGATGACATATTTTAATCGGTAATTGATAAATTGTTCGACGCTGGGAAATGGGGAATCAACGGCAACGGCTTTAATAGCGGGGTCTTCATCCGAAGCCGCCAGTGTCGCATACCCGCCAAGGTCAACGCCGTACAAACCGATGCGACCGTCATTCAACTCTTCACCGGATTTTGAAGTTAAGCCCTTGAGGAATTTGATTGCCGAAATCAAATCGTCCTTTTCATACATTCCGAAACCGGATTTATTCACTGGGCTTTCACCATGCCCGCGCATATCGTAAAGCAAAACGTGATAACCGGCTTTGTACAATTCAACGCTCAGGGTCAGCAGGTCTGAACGGTTCGAGCTATATCCGTGCGTGAGAATGACGGCGGGCGCTACCCGATTCTGATTTAATAGCCAGCCCATGGCTTGTGTGCCATCGGCATTTTTCCATTTTTCATCCGACCAAACCGGCTTTTGTAAAATAATTTGAAAATCTCTCGGCGACCCCGTCAATTCATTTTTAGGCGGATGAGCCAGATGATGAATCAAATAGAAACTCAACCCGAAAACACCAACAAATAAAACGAGTACGGCGGGTATAAACACCCACAGGACACGTTTAAAAATCAGTTTTTTATTCAGCGTTGCCATATTCTCTCAACCATTTCGGGGCAGGTTTTCCGGGAGGGGCAAGAAGGTTGGTTTATGGTGAAATGCTTACACCAATACCACGGGTTGAGTATAAGCGATGAGGGGATGAATTCAATAGTTTTTGTGGATGATTGCAGGTAAAAGCTTTCCGTGAACACGATTATTCGTTTAGTGCTTCTTTAACCAAATCATCAAACATCGGCAACAAATCACTGGCATATTGTTGCAGATAATTACGAACCCGTTTCACATCGGCACCGACTTTAATGAGTTCAATGACATCAACCAAATCTTTGCGACGGTTGGCAACGAGTTTCATATAAATTAACGCCTCAATGGGTACGATGGCTAATCCCGAATCGAGCGGCGGATGATTCAATACTTCTTCCAATTGGTTACCAATCGCTACAGGCGACAGATAATCTATACGAATGCCATTCACTTCGATAGGAACGCCGGGTTTGAATGCCACCAACAACCCTTGATGCTCAAAAGCCTCATCACCGACTAAAAAAAACACATCGACGGTTGTCCCGATATAGCCGTGAGCGCCGACTGCCAGCCCTCCGGCTAAAGCATACCGAATACCGAGGTGGTTTAACTGTTCGGCTGTTTTAATGGCGGCTTCGCGAATGCTAGGAGAGATAAAGTTAAATACCTGCTTAATGTCCATCTGATTCACCCGACGACGTGGAATTTGTGCATAGGACAATTGCATAAACAACCTCGGCATTCATTTCAACTTTTTGGGTGATGATTGTCAACCGTGTTAATCAATTTAATTTCGCTGCCGGGAAGACTGTTGTCGTTTATTTTCAAATACCTCAAGCAGCCCAGGGTTTTCTATGGCTGAGATGTTTGTGGATTTAGTGCCAACCACCTGAATGCCAACTTTATTGAGGTCATCGGCTTTTTGCGGGTTATCGGTTAGCAAGGTAACGGATTTCACGCCGAGGTCTTTTAAAATTTCGGCGGCGCGTCGAAAATCTCGCGCCTCGCGTTTGAAGCCCACCTGCTCATAGGCATCAGCTTGCCCGATGCCTTGTTCCTTTAATGGACGGGTTGCCAGCAATGCCAGATGCCCGTTGCCTTTGCCTTCCTGGTCGAGCCAGATCACCACACCTTTTCCTTCCCGCTCAATCCAAAACTGCGACATCTCCATCTGTTCGCGGCAATCACATTCGATACTGTTAAACAGATGCGCTGACACACACGATGAATGAACCCGACATAAAATAGCTTCGCCATCGCGGACATCGCCCATCACGAGGGCGAGCGATTCTTTCTGTCCGTCATAGTAGAGAATTTCTACAACATCGCCAAATTTAGTTTTCAAATTTCCTTCTGCAAGTCTTACGATCATCAACTACCTCTCAATTTTTCTCAATCAATAACTCGAACTCGCCTGCGTTGTACCTGCTTCATTTTGCTGATGGCGAATTTGCCGAAAAATACCAGATGGACAAATGCTACCGGGAAAGCAAAATTTCCGATGGCTTTACCCGTAGGGTTCGCAGTATTCCTGATGCGTGGCGTCTGGCTCGCTTTTCGCTGAAACCTCTTTTACCACAACCACGTACCTGTTTATTCGCATCGCAAATTTCCCAATCAGCCAAACCAATTTAGAAAGGTTAATCATTATACGGAATGAGTGTGTCAGGAAAAACCGTTCCGTTAAAAATAAGTATGCAAACTGAAACGAAAAAAATGATTAGGAAGAGAAGGACGACCACCATTGTCATGGCTTTCCTGGTATTGACTGCTGCGCTTTTTTACTTTCTGGTATGGAAAAAGCCCATTCAAGTTGACAGTGAAATGATAAAACACCATTTAACTTTTTCTGCTCATGCAAATGTGGTTTGGAAAGTCGAGTTCAGCCCTGACGGTGAACTACTCGCGAGCGCCAGCGTTGATAACACAGCTAAAATCTGGCGAAAACAAGATGGTCAAGTCATCCACACGCTCAATCATCCTATGGGGGTCACAGCCTTAGCCTTTAGCCCGGATGGCAGGTATCTGGCGACGGGCAGCTATGATTCAAATGTAAGAGTTTGGCGGGTAGCAGATGGTGAACTGCTTAAAACTTTTTCAGGGCATTTAAAGGCGGTGTGGACGGTTGCCTTCAGTCCAGACGGAAAAAGCCTTGCCAGCGGCAGCGAAGACAGCGCCATTAGAATATGGGATGTTGAGCGCGATAATTTATTACGAACCCTTGAAGGGCACTCGCTTAATATCTGGTCAGTCGCCTTCAGCCCTGACGGCAACCAACTGGCAAGCGGAAGTTTCGATAAGACAATAAAAATCTGGAAGGTAGCCGACGGTAAGCTAATCAGAACCCTTAACCAGCATTCAGAGGCTGTTTTAAGTGTTGGGTTCAGTAAAGACGGGCGATATTTGGTCAGTGGTAGTGATGATTCAACCGCAAGACTTTGGAATGTCGAGGATGGAAGTTTGATACGCACTTTTTCGGGGGATTCTGAACATATTTATTCGGTTGCGTTAAGCCCTGACGGTAAATGGCTGGTTAGCGGTGGCAGGGATAAGAATGCGCTTGGCGAGTTCGTACAGAACCTGTTCGGCGCGTGGGAATCTAATAAATGGGTTACTGTTCGACTTTGGAATTTAGATGACGGTCGATTAGTTCATACCTTTGCGCATCATTCAAACGATGTATTCTCGGTGGTTTTTAGCTCTGATGGAAACTGGTTGGCAAGCGCAAGTGAGGACAAAACTGTGAGTGTCTGGCAATTGTCACCAATTGAATGAAACCGCCCAATCAAACCAATCAGCAATGGCGTTTTCACGCGATTCAAATTCATCATTGCCTGATTGGTTTGCCGTCGAGCGCAAGCCTTAAAGTTGCACATTATGGATAGAACATAGGCAAGTTCCACTTAAATAATTTCTTCAAACCAGGGGATACATTTACCAATTAAAATTTCAACACCACTCTCCCGGAAATTTTGCCTTGGCGCATCTCATCGAAAATTTCATTAATCGTTTCAACCGGGCGGGTTTCGATTTTACATTTCACCTTGCCGGTTGCCGCGAGGTTGAGTATTTCGCGTAAATCTTGGCGGGTTCCGACTGCTGAAGCGATCACCCGGGCTTCACGCGCCACCATCGCGATTGCCGGAAAAGTCAGCGATTCAGCCGGTAGCCCCACGACAACAATCGTCCCACCGGCTCTCAGGGAATAAAAAGCCGTATCATATGCCGCTTTGGCGGCGGAGGTGACGACCGCCACGTGCGCGCCGCCCAATTTCTGAATTGCAGGCGCGGTCTTTTCGGTCGCGGCATTTATCGTGTGAGTTGCGCCGAGGGCTTTGGCAAATTCCAGTTTCTCATCATTGACATCAACGGCAATGACCTCTCCACCCATCGCTTTGGCGATTTGCACGCCCAGATGCCCAAGCCCGCCAATGCCGAAAATGGCAACCCGCTGTCCCGGTTTAATCTGCGCGTGCTTTAACGCACGGTATACGGTCACGCCTGCGCAGAACAGCGGCGCGGCTTCTTCGGATGAAAGGTTGTCAGGAACTTTCAATGCATGCGAAGCTTTGGCAGTCATCAACTCGGCATACCCGCCATCAACCGTTGCGCCTGAAATCATCTGTTTCGGACACATATTTTCATTGCCTTCGAGACAGATTTCGCATTCGCCGCAAGCCCAGTGAATCCAGGCAACTCCAACGCGGTCGCCAACCTTGAGGTGTTCAACCGCGTCGCCCGTTGCAATCACCCGACCAACGACTTCGTGCCCTAAAATCAAAGGTTTTTTGACAATTTTATTCATCTGAGACCAGTCGCCTTCTGCCAGATGTAAATCCGAATGACACACGCCGCAGGCTTCAACTTTGATTAACACTTCATCGTCGGCGGGTTGCGGATTGGGCGCGTCTTCGATGACCAATGGGTCTTTGAATTCCTTAACGATTGCGGCTTTCATGAATGATTCTCCAAATTTAAAATAAAACGGCAGACGATTATAAACAGATAAAATGGTTTTCAAAAGCTGCGTGGATTGTTTATAGTTTCGCTCTCACAACCGAAATCATTAAAAACAATGGAACCCAGCCAATGGTTTTTCGGGTTGATTGAATTGCCGGAAGATTCGTTTCACTCACGCCGGATTTTTCCTGCGCATTCAATCGTTTCCCTAAAAACCCATGACCGTTGTTTCATCACAAGGAGGATGTATGCTCTGTTGCTCAAAGTTTCGCGCCTTTATCGCATTGCTGATGATGCTTGTAATCTCATTGCCACTTGCTTCTTTCGCTCAGGAAGAAAAGAAAGATGAGAAGAAAAAAGACGAAGAATTACCTTTAAAAGCCGAAAGCAAAGTTGAATTCACTACCGATGAGGGAACCTGGATGTCTCTGGATGTCTCTTCGGATGGTCAGTTAATCGTCTTTGATTTGCTCGGCGATATTTACACCTTGCCGATAAATGGCGGCGAAGCCAAACGCATCATCGGCGGAATGCCATTTGATTCTCAACCGAGGTTTTCGCCCGATGGTAAAAAAATCGTTTACATCAGCGACCGCAGCGGAGCGGAGAATTTGTGGATTTGTAATGTCGATGGCACTGACGCCAAACCGCTAACCAAAGGGCGCGGCAATCCGATGCAGATGTACGTGTCGCCTTCGTGGTCGCCTGATGGAAAATATGTCCTTGCATCGAAATCTGACCGCGGCATCGGAACGTTTCACGTTTATATGTATCACGTTGATGGTGGCACGGGCATCAGCGTAGGCACACCGCCGCCACCTCCGCCGCAACCCGGACAGCCTGCCACCGGAGGTCCCGCATTAAATAAAATGGGCGCGGTTGCTTCTTCCGATGGCAAATACATTTTCTGGGCGCAACGTGTAGGTCCGTTTAATTACAACGCACAGTTTCCCATGTGGCAGGTGGTTCGGTTTGATCGTGATACCAGTGAAACCGCAACCATCACCAATGCGCAGGGAAGCGCCATGCGACCGATGGTTTCACCCGATGGTAAAAATCTGGTTTATGCCACGCGGTATGAAACCAAGACCGCATTGCGGGTGCGCAACCTCGAAACCAATCAGGAACGCTGGTTGATTAACAATGTCACGCGCGACGATCAGGAATCCCGCGCCACCCGCGACGTTTTTCCGGGTTATGCGTTTATGCCGGATGGCAAATCGTTAATCGTTCCGGTTGACGGAAAAATTAAGCGTGTGGATTTCGCTACGGGGCAGGCGACCACCATTCCATTTAACGCACAGGTTGCCGTAGACATTGCGCCGCGCTTGCATTTCAACTACCGGGTTGATGACAGCCCGAATGTCAGAGCCAGATTGATTCGCTACCCGACCATGTCGCCGGATGGCAAACGTCTGGCGTTTACCGCATTCAATAAAATCTACGTAATGGATTTGCCAGGCGGCACGCCGAAACGCCTGACCAATTTGACGGTCGGCGAATTTATGCCCGCGTGGTCGCCGGATGGCAATCGCATCGCCTTCGTCACCTGGTCAAGCACCGGGGGGCATATTTTCAGCGTGAATGCCGGTGGCGGGACGCCACAGCAATTATCCCCAAACCCTGCCTATTACGCTTATCCGGTCTATTCGCCCGACGGCTCGAAAATTGTTTTCACATCTGGAGCGATTGATGACCAGTTGTATGCAGACATCCGCGACAAAGACCATCAGTTTTTATCCGAAGAAGAAGCGGTTTTACATGGTCATCAGGACGGTGAGATAACCGGCGTTGGTGGCAACACAGCTTCGGATTTGCGCTATATCCCATCGGGTGGTGGCGCATCAACCTTGATTTCATCAACCCAAGGCGGACGCTATCCGCATTTTAGTCGTGACCCGAACCGGGTTTTTCTGACGACCTTCAACGGCACGTTGGTTTCGGTTCGTCTGGATGGGTTGGATCGACGACCGATTTTAAAAGTCGATGGCACAGGGATGCCGCCCAATCCTGCCTCTGCAAGTATGATTAAAATTTCGCCGGATGGCGGTCAGGCGTTTGTTGATTTACAAGGCAAACATTATCTGGTAACCATTCCTAAAGCCGGTAAAGAGACCGTCAACGTCAACATTCAAGGGGGTACTGCGCCATCTTCTGTCCCAGTGAAAAAAATGTCGCTCGAAGGCGGCGATTATCTCGCCTGGTCTTCGGATGGCAAAACCGTTACCTGGTCTTGGGGGGCAACTTTCTATCGCCAGAATATCAGCGCCGATAAACCTGAAACCTTCAACATCGCTGTTGAACAACCGCGCGCCAAAAATACCGGCACTGTCGTTTTAAGCGGCGCAAAAATCGTCACCATGAAAGGCGATGAAGTTATTGATAAAGGCGACATCGTCATCACCGACAATCGCATCACCGCGCTCGGCGCGAAAGGTAAAGTGCAAATTCCTGCGGGCGCGAAAATCATTGACGTGACCGGTAAAACCATCACGCCGGGTTTCGTTGACGTTCACGCGCATATGTGGCCGCCGCGTGATGTACATCAAACTCAGGTCTGGCAATATCTCGCTAATCTCGCGTATGGCGTCACCACGACTCGCGACCCGCAAAGCGCGACCACAGACATATACGCTTATGCGGATATGGTTGAAACCGGCGAAATCCTTGGCCCACGAATTTATACAACCGGACCCGGGGTGTTTTCAGGTTCCGGTTTGACCGATAAAGACGCGACTTTCGCATACATCAAACGCTACAGAGAGGCTTATAAAACCGATACCTTGAAGGAATATGTCGTAGGTGACCGCATCGTTCGGCAATGGGTGGCGATGGCTTGCAAAGAGTATCAAATCACCCCGACTACCGAAGGCGCATTGGATATGAAGCTTGATTTGTCGCAAATGATTGACGGATTCAGCGGCAATGAACACGCGCTGCCCATTCAACCGCTTTACAAAGATGTCGCGATGTTTGTTGCCAAATCGCAAACCTACTATACGCCGACAACCCTGGTGGCTTATGGCGCGCCGTGGAGTGAAAATTTTTACTTTGAAACCACAGACCCGCTACACAATCAAAAGCTGCGCCGGTTCATTCCGCGTGAGTTGGTCGATTCGATGATGCGTCGGCGCGGGCAATGGTTTGCGCCCGAAGAGTATGGGCATCAAGGCATCGCCAAAGGTGTTGCGGCGGTAGTTAAAGCCGGAGGTCGCGCTTGTCTTGGTGGACACGGGCAGATGCAGGGCATCGGTTGTCATTGGGAAATCTGGAATTTGCAATCGGGTGGACTGACGCCGCACGAGGCATTGAAAGTCGCAACCATTTTTGGCGCTGAAGCCATCGGCTTGAATCAGGATGTCGGGTCACTTGAAGTCGGAAAGCTTGCCGATTTGGTGATTTTCGATAAAGACCCGCTCTCGGATATTCGCAACACCAATACGATTCGGATGGTGATGAAGAACGGTGAATTGTTCGATGGTGATACTTTGGATTGCATCTATCCCAAGGTCAAAAAATTAGACGAGCAATACTGGTGGAGAAATGACCCGCGATAAATAAAGAGTTGAGCAAGCGGTCTTTGACCGCGCTTAGGTCGATCAATAAGCGCGAGGGATTAAAGCTCTCGCGCTTATTTTAATTCTTCCAAAATCCTTATGGTTTCGGGATAAAAATCATCGAGCGTTCCATAAAGCGCGGCTTGAAAATTAATTGGTTGGAGTCGCGCAATCGGGTCATCACCCGCATCAATGAAGCGAAACTCTCCACTACCGGCTTTGAAATCCAGGTTGGTCAACAGAGAGGTTGAGGTAAGAAAATAAGCTGCGTCACAACCTTTGCCATCAATCGTGGGAATTTCTTTGTATAGAATTATCGGCAGAAAATCGAGCGAGGCAATGGTGTCGCCGTCCACGCTTCCGGTGGCGCGAATGATTTCTTTACCATTTCGCGTTAATCTGGCTTCAATGCTGCCATTCGATTCGGTAATTTCTGTTTCGCCCAATACCGCAGGCCAGCCTTGCCCTTCGCGATAACAGGCGAGGCTGGCGTCGGTGCTGGTATACAGGTAAGGAACAAATTGTCCGAGGTAATCGCCATATCGCACTGGAATGCAGGGCATCGTAAAATTGTGAGCGCCCATTCCTGTGACCTCTGGACAGATAAAGAAACACATCACCACGACATTTCCCGGCAACGGTTCGAGTTCACGCGGCAAGACCTCTCTGATACTTGCTTCTTCGGCTTCATAAGCAATCATAAACACAATATCGCCGGTGTATTGATAGGGTGGCGGCGCATAGAGCGGTTTTAAAAAGGGTAAACCGCGCGGTTTATTTTTGGTGAGCAAAATATCGCCGCCGCGATAATTCATCTTCGTTTCGTTCATCGGATGCTCCTTTACCGTTGAGATAAAATTTAATCATCCTACGAAACCAAACAAACGAATGGATTCAAAAAGAGAGATGTTGGTTTTTGTTACCTTTATCCGATGACTTTTATCAAATGATATTGCTTTTGACCTTTCCGCAAAACCAGAAACTGGTTGTCAATAAAATCGGAACTGCTCACCCGTTTTTTTACATCGGTAAGGCGATGGTTATTGAGGTAAGCGCCGCCGCTTTCAACCAATCTTCGCGCTTCGCCTTTTGATGGGACAAGTTTCGATTGCGCGAATAAATCCACAATGCCGATTCCTTCACCCGCGAAATCATTGCGTTGAATTTCACTTGATGGAACGTCGTTGAAAATATCCAGAACCGCTTCAGCGCGTAAATCGGAAATATCACCGCCAAACAGGGCTTCAGAGGCTTTGATGGCATTGGCGAGTTCGGCTTCACCGTGAAGGGTTCGCGTGAGTTCCGAAGCCAAACGTTTTTGCGCTTCACGTTTTTCCGGCGCGGCTTGCATTGCGGCTGCGAGTTCGTTGATTTCTTCAATCGACAACCAGGTGAAATATTTCAAATAGGTAATGGTATCCGCGTCGGTAGTGTTCAGCCAGAATTGATAAAACCGGTATGGCGAGGTGAGTTTGCCATCCAGCCACACGGCACCGGCTTCGGTCTTGCCGAATTTCACGCCGGTCGATGTCGTCACCAACGGGAAGACGATGCCATAGGCTTTTGTCTGTTTGACGCGGCGAATCAAATCGATTCCGGCAATGATGTTGCCCCACTGGTCGCTACCGCCCATTTGCAATGTGCAATTGGATTTTTCATTGAGAACCAGAAAGTCATAGGCTTGCAGCAGGGAATAGCTGAACTCTGTAAACGAGATGCCCTCTTCTTTTTCGAGGCGACGTTTGACCGATTCTTTATCGAGCATTGAATTGACGGTGAAATGTTTTCCCACATCGCGCATGAAATCAATCATCGAAATCGAAGCCAGCCAGTCGGCATTGTTGATGATTTGCGCGGGGTTGGTTGCGCTCTCGAAATCCAGGAACAATTCCAGTTGTTTCTTTATGCCTTGCAAATTTTCTTCGACCAATTCTTTAGTGAGCAACAGACGTTCTTTGGCTTTGCCGCTGGGGTCGCCGATTAAACCTGTGCCCCCGCCGACAATGGCGATGGGTGTGTGTCCATATCTTTGCAAACGAGCCAGGCACATAATGGGCAGCAGCGAACCCACATGCAGACTTGCTGCAGTCGGGTCGAAGCCAATGTAGGCGGTCACTTTTTCACTGGTGACTTTTTCTTTAGCGCCTTCAGTAAAATCATAAATCAAACCTCTGGACTGGAGGTCATCAAACAAATTCATCGAACCGTTCTCCTTTTAACAACTGGCAGTTTTGAATAAAGAAGAAATGAAAGCACACCAAAGTAGGAAACGCAATCAATGGGAATTTCCAAATGAGATAAAGTGGATTGAATCGACGGGCTGAAAGTAGAATCAATCAGCCCGGCTGTTTATTGAGAAATCAGGTAAGGTTTAATTTCCGTGTATAATCCATCAGCCGCGCCGACGATATTTTTCAGATTGGCGATAAAATCTTCTGCGGTCAGGGTGTCAATTTTTCGTTCAACCCGCACAAACAAATCATCGTCGTTATCAAAACCGATTTTGGCGAAATCACGTTCGTGATTCAATTTCAAAAGTTTGTAAAGAAAGTCAGTTGAAAGCTTGAGATTTTTCTTGTTTGCCATGACCACGCCGATAACCACGACGCCCTGGTTGGTGGCGACCAACATTTCAAAATTCGGCATCGCTTCGCCTTTAGCTTGAACCACCCAGACTTCGTCGGCAGCCTGTTTGTATTGAAAGCCCGATTGTTTCAACCACTCGCCGACTTTGGTTGGCGCAGGTCTAAATGGTGTCGGGCTGGCGAAAGTTGAAAGACTGAAAAGCAATGTTGTTAAACAAATCACCAAGGTTTTTTGCGCGATACCGGTTTTCATCATTTCGACATTCTCCCACATAAATTTGAATATGCAACAGGTGATAATTAATTGCTCAAAGTTGAGCAAGAGTTTTATCTTGCGGCGTAGTTGACGCCAGAACAGGGCGATTGATACCTTTTTCATTCAGAGTCTCAGCACATTCAGAAAGGAAACAAAATCCATGCTACCTCCCTTTGCCAATGAACCGTTTACTAACTTTGCGGATGAACGCCATGCCGCTGCCATGCGTGAAGCCATTGCCCATGTTGAAACCCAACTCGGGCGTGAATATTCCCTGATAATCGGCGGCAACCGCTATACAACCGGCGATATGCTGATTTCGCCCAATCCATCGAACTTCAATGAAATCATCGGTAGTTGTCACAAAGCTGACATTGCGCTTGCCGATCAAGCGATGGATGAAGCCACTAAAGCCTTCAATGAATGGAAACGGGTGTCTGCCGAAGTTCGCGCACGAGTTTTACTGAAAGCCGCCGCGATTATGCGGCGTCGAAAGGCAGAGCTATCAGCATGGATTATTCTCGAAGTCGGTAAATCGTGGGCAGAGGCTGACGCAGATGTTGCCGAAGCCATTGATTTTGCCGAATTCTATGCCCGCGAAGCCATCCGTTATAGTCGCGGGCATGAATTAACCCCGTTGGCGGGTGAGCAAAATGAACTCTATTATATTCCGCTCGGCGTTGGCATCGTCATTCCCCCCTGGAATTTTCCATTGGCAATTATGGCGGGAATGACGATGGCGTCTGTGGTTACGGGCAACACGGTTATTTTAAAACCATCGAGTGACAGCCCGGTGATTGCTGCAAAATTCGTAGAGATTTTAGAAGAGGCAGGGCTGCCGCCCGGAGTAGTGAATTTTGTTCCCGGTAGCGGCGGACGCATCGGCGATTATCTGGTGGGCAACGCCCGCACTCGTTTCATCGCCTTCACCGGTTCCAAAGATGTCGGCTTGCATATCAATGAACTCGCGGCAAAAACCGCCGAAGGGCAATTATGGATAAAGCGTGTGGTCGCTGAAATGGGCGGTAAGGATACGATAGTGGTTGATGAAACGGCGAACCTAAATGACGTGGTTGATGGCGTGGTGGCTTCGGCATTTGGATTTTCCGGTCAGAAATGTTCAGCCTGTTCGCGTTTAGTTGTGGTCGAAGATGTTTATGATGAAGTGGTGGGTCGGGTAGCGGATCGCGCGGCGAAAATCAAAGTCGGTCCGACCAAAGACCAAACTAACTGGATGGGTCCGGTTGCCAGTAAAAGCGCCTATGAATCTATCACGAATTACATCGACATCGGTAAAGGGGAAGGGCAACTTAGAACCGGCGGCGTGCATGTCCCAGGATTGGAACAGGGGTGGTTTATTCAACCAACCGTGGTTTCCGAGGTTGACCCGATGGCGCGCATTTCTCAGGAAGAAATATTTGGCCCGGTTCTCGCGACCTTTAAAGCCAAGGATTTCAATCAGGCATTGAATATTGCCAATAACACACAGTTCGGACTGACTGGCGCAGTCTATTCAAATGTTCGGGCGAGGCTTGAACAGGCGCGACTCGATTTTCATGTTGGCAATCTTTATCTAAATCGCAAATGTACAGGCGCATTGGTAGACGTTCATCCGTTCGGGGGATTCAATATGTCCGGTACGGATTCAAAAGCCGGTGGACGGGATTATCTCTTGCTCTTTATGCAGGCGAAATCGGTATCCGAAAAGTGGTAACAATTTTATGTATGAGAGAACGAGACAAGTTTGTGTTCAGGTTTCGTTCTCATTTTGAACCCAATTTCAATCAGAAAAATTACGAAGTTATGAGAAGATTTTTTTACTTGTTGATTATCGCAGTGTTGTTACAACCCAATTTCAACGCGCAACAACCGCAACCTAAAACTGAAAGTAAACCACCAACAACAGCGAGTAAGCCGGCGCAGTCAGTGACCCAAACCGGCGGCAGCTACATCGTCCCGGCAGATGTCAATGTTCGATTAGAATCCGATGTTCGGACGTTTGTGGTGATGGCAGCAATCAATGCGGCGGGTTTTGACTATGAGCCAGGCGGGCAACCCCTGTCGCCGGCGCGCGCCGAACTCAGAAAAGACCTCGAAGGACGTGTTCCTGCGGATGTAAAGCAGAAATTAAAAGCTTTTTATCAGGCTAACCGGCGTCAGGGGGTAGATGAAGGCGCAGATGCAGCGCGTTATGCGGCGCTCAGTTTGATGATGAACCCGCCGCCTTCGTTCACGATTTATACACGTGAAGGCGTCAATGTGCCGGAAGATTTAAAAACCTTAATGCCATTTAGCGACCTGGTGCGCGAATTTTATATTCGCTCGAATATCAGAGAACTGGCGCAAAAATACCTGTCGGTTTCGGAAGCCTACGCCGCCGAATATCGCCGTCCGGTCGGGTCGTTGATTTTCCAGATTCTTGAATATTTCAAAGTGCGACCGGAAACCGTGGTTAATATGAAACCGTTGGTGTTGACTCAGGAGCAACAAGGGGCAAAGGTGAAAAAAGAGATTACGGTTGCCAGAACCCGCACACGTCAGGTGTTTATTGTTCCTGATCCACTGGCTTCATTGAATTCGGCGTTTGCGAGAGATGATTTATTAAATGCCCGTGAAGATTTATCGCGTCGTGTAGGCGATGATTATAACGTCGCTTTTGGTCCATCCAAATTTGTCAACCTGGATGCGATTCGCAATGCCTTGATTCGCTTTGTTATCGACCCGATGATTGAACGCAAACTCAAGACCTCGCTTGCTTACCGAGACCAGATGTTGAAGCTGGTGAAAAGTGTACCGTCAACCTCGAAAGAATTTCAGGCAAGCGTCTATCAAATCGTTCGCGAGTCATTGGCGCGGGCTGCGGCTGCGAGAATGAAGCGTAATAGTTCAAATTTATCCGACCCCTACACCGAAGATGAAGCGACCTATGATATTGCTCAGGCATATCTGAGTGGCGCGGTATTGGTGTTCCATTTCTATGAACAACTCAAAGGGTTGGAACAGGTCGGCATCGGAATTGAAGATTTTTACGATCAAATGCTGGCTACGGTGAAATGGGAGAGGGAAGAGAAACGCCCCGATGAGTTTATGGCAGCGGTCAATCGCGTGATGGCAGCAAGAAAGAAAGCCAGCGAAACCAGTTCATCGGTTGGCGAACCGGCGATGACTGCAATTGCGAAAAAAGTCATTGAATCGGATGACCTGATTCGCCAGAAACGGTTTGTTGAAGCGCGCGCGGTTTTGGAAGAGGTATTGGCTGCTGACCCGAAAAATGCCCGTGGACTTTATGGCATGGCGCGCATTATCAATCAATCGCTGAGCAAAGCCGAAGAGGATGCAAAATCCGATGAAAACGATATGATTCAGGCGCAGCATGACCGATTGGAAATGGCGATTAAACTTTATCGTCAGGCAATTGCTAATGCTTCGCCGGAAACCGAAAGATGGCTGATTCAATGGTGTCATGTTTTGATTGGTCGCATTTACGATTTTCAGGAATTTCGCAAAGATGCGCTCGAAGAATATGAGAAGGCGATTGCCCTTGGCGACAATATCCCTAACGGCGCATATAAAGAAGCGTTGGAAGGCAAACAAAAACCTTTCGGACAAAAGCAATAATCACACCGAAGTTTGAAGAAAATTGTTATAAAATTATTCTTCAAACTTCGGCAACTTGACTCCGCAAAAAACAATCCATATTATCTCACGCAGGTTTGAGGAAAAATCAATAGACTCTGCCCTGCGAATATTAATAAACAACCTCACAATAAAATACTCCTCACAAAAAATTTGAAATCATACATAGCGAGGTGAAGACATGGCTGTGAGTTTGCAACCCAGCAACTCTGCTGAAATTACGGTGGTCGCGGGTAATAAGTTGATGCTCAGAATTCGTGCAAGTGACCCGGCAGGCATCCAGAAAATTTATGTTCAATGCTTTCAATTCAGTGTTTCTAACACCAGTAAAGCAAAATTTGCCTATGGTGAAGTCCACATCCCGCCGGAAGCAATTTATCAATATTCGCTTTTTGAAATACCGGTTGAAATCCCGGAAAACGCTGCCCTCGGAAAATGGGGAATTCAGACCATTGAATTTACCAACGGGAGAGGCCATCGAACGGCTTTTTATCGCGGGCAAAGCAAATTTGATAACATTACCTTCGATGTGGTTTCTCCGCCGACCAAAGAAGATGAATTATTGAAATTCAGCGGTGTGGAAATTGCCAATTGGAATGATGAGAGTTCGCTGACCCTCAATCACAACTCTTAATTTTTATAAAACTAAAGTAAAGCCAAAATTTGGGTTTTTACGAAGTGGTATTTCAGATGAACTTTGAATTGAAAATGCTCTCCCAAAGTTCATCTGGAGTACCAAACTGTTACGCCGGTGGGTTTGCACATCCGCTAAAGAGGTTAGATAGCATTGCCGGGAATTGACCCTCCACAGAACTTACTGTTTCTGAAAAGCAAGGAGCAAGTCATAGGTGGCTTTGATGGGAACCCCAAAATTTGATCCGCCAAAACTTTGTCCGCCATCAGTCGGCGTCAAGATTGCTGAATTGATGGCAATCACTCTGCCTTCACGATCAAAAATCGGACTGCCGGAACCCCCTTCAGTCGTTTGGGCGCTGTGAACCAGCCGGTTCGGTAAAGCGTCAGTGACATTTCCGGTGGTCGTTAGCGGGCGAATCAATCCACGGCTGGCAAGTCCGACCGCCACATCTTCAGCCGACGCGCCGTGTTGACGCAATATTTCCCGGCGCATTCCTTCATCGTCTATGCGTTGTAAAAGCCCATCAACACCGGTCGGGTAACCGAGCACGACCACTGATTCACCGATAATTGAACGCGGATCATCCGTACTCATGGGAATTTCCGGCAAAGCGGTTTCGTCCTGTTCAAATGAACAGAGCGAAATATCATACTTATCCGAAGAGATAGCTTCTTTCAAATCAAACTCTTTTTTAATCGAAGGAAAGAATGCCGCGAGTTTATCCAGTTGGGGGCGCAGATTTGAACTTTGACTCAAGATGAGTTGCGCCACCGAATCGCTCGCCCAGGGCTTTACGATATGGCGATTGGTGGCAATCATTCCCTGTTTAATCACAAACCCGGTTCCGGTGTAATCAATCCGCACCGGTTCACCCGCGCCGTCTACGGATGCCAGCAGATTGCCATTTTTATCAATTGGCGCGCCGCTCGAATTATCTACGGTTTCATATTTCAAAACCTTGCCGGTGCCTTTTTCAACAAAGGTATAACTGCCGACAATCAAACAAACGCTCTGGCTGAATTGTTCGGCAATGCGTTGGGTAAATTGTCTGGATTGTTCGGTAATATCACGTAAACGTTTTATCTCATCCTGTTGCTCCTTGATGATTTCCTGATCCTGTAGGCGTGTAGTTTCCGATTTTTCCGCTTGCTTTCGCAAACTTTCAATCTGTGTGGTATTGCGATGAAGAATCAAAAAATTAAAAAAGATGATAAACAGTAAAATTAATGTCAGTATACCAACCGAACCCAGTCCGATGAGTTTGATTTTGCGTGGCACCTCAGCCCATAAACTGGCTGACAATTCTTTTACAAATAAGGTCGCAGTTAAGGGGTGTACGGGTTGCGGGGAGGGCGTCGGGTCTAATGCCCTGCGTCCCTGATGAACCAGACTGGCAGTCGAAAAATTTTCAGGCATTACCTGAAATAAAATACTGGCGCTCGATAGCCCGTGCCCGAAATGAATGGTGTCGCCATCCTGCAATTCGATGCCATTCATTTCCGGTGAAACCGGTTCCCCGTTTATCGTAATGGGAAAAAAATCGGTTTTATAACGGGGTATCAATTTAAGAATGTCGTTCGGCTCGTTAGTGATTTCTGCAATTAGCCCTTCAGGTAATAAACCACCTTCTTCGGCAACCAGCGTCAGGTCATAGGAGTCTGAGGTGCCGATGGAAACGGTTGATTGAGTAAAAATTCTGGTTTTGCCTTTTTCAGTTCCTGAAAGGAAAACGAACATCAAACGACTCATAATGATTTACCCTCTTGAAATTTGAATCATAGCATCGAAAAAACCGAAACTAAAGAGAGGCATTTGAGGCGGAAATGAATCTCCAAGTTGCTTGTGGAAAATTGAAGTGGCATCATTTTTGAAATCCAATTTTAGGAAATAAAATGAAAAATAAATCAAAGCAATATACTGTCTGGCTTGCCCTGGGATTATACCTTGTGAGCGTTTTAACGTTGAATTTTGCGGCATTTGCACAAAAAGACAAGAAGGAGGAGAAAGACAAACCGCTGCCGGAAAAATTTGCGGTGAAGAAATTAACGGTTGGGGTTGGATTATATGCCATCGGGTCGATTTCACCGGATAAAAAATACCTGGCATTCATCGCGAAAAAACCGAATTTTCCGCCCAATCTCTATGTCATGGATTTGACTGACTTTTCGGTTCGCGCACCGCTTACCAACATGAAATGGGGCGCAAACGACCCTGCCTGGTCTCCTGACAGTTCGACCATTGCCTTTGCCGGTTTCGGCGATATGGGAAGTTTCGCAGACATTTATACAGTGAAACTGGATACCGGGACGATCAAGCGATTGACCGCCAATAATTTCACCGATAAAGAACCGGTCTTTGCACCGGATGGCAAAAAAATTTTTTATACAACCGATGAAAGCCCGCTCGAAGGCGCGGCTTTTGGCATCTTGCACATCGCTTCGATTGGCTTAACCGGCGGCAAAGGCGAATATTTCACCGATGATGAAGCCTCCACGATTCGGGCAACTATACTCAAAGACGGCAAATCCATTTTTCTGGTTAAAATTGAAGAATCCAGCGGTCGGCATTCGCTCTGGGAGTATGACTTGAAAGGCAAACCGCTTCGCGATTTAACCGAAGACCGTCTCGCTCGCATTCATAAATTTGTGTTTATTCCACAAAAAAATTCCGTAGTGCTTTGGGCACAGAAACAACCGGAACAACAGGACAATCTTTATCTGCTGGATATGGCGACTCTGGAGATAAAAGATTTCCCGGAACCTGATTTGCCGAAATATGCACCGGCGGTTTCTCCTGATGGTAATTTAATCGCTTTTATTGCGCCTTCGGAAAGAGGCGCGCATCTCTTCATGTACGATTCAACTACTCAACAAATCATCCGATTAACCACCAAAGGCTATAACATTCATTCACCGGTTTTTTTAACCAATGAGCAGATTATTTTTGGCGGCGAACGGGAACTGCCCAAACCGCCGATTCAAAAGCAGGTTTCAAAAAATACAGTAACCTTGGAAGACCAGGAGCCGGACAAGGAAATTTACTTGATTAACCTGTCGCAAAAAATTGAAGAAGAAAAAAAGAAAAAGTAGAGAGCTATTGTTTGCTGCGTAACTCTTTGGCTTTTTGATACTCGCGATTGGCTTCGTCGCGCAAACCTTGACTATAAAGCGCGTGACCTAATTTGGTATGCAAGGTGTCATCGTAGGGTTTGAGGTTTACCGCTTTGCGATAATTTTCTGCCGCCTGTTGCCATTTGCTTTGTGAAAAATATTCATCACCAAGCGCAAGAAATATCGCCGCATTTTTGCTTTCAACTTTTGCCGCCTGCTCAAATGCGCCGAGCGCTTCCTCTTTTTTCTGAGCGCGAAAAAGCAAGCCTAAATTGTAATGCGGCGCAAACCAGTTGGCATCCTGCGCAATGGCATTTTGGTAAGCACGTTCGGCTTTCCAATAGTCCAGCCGCCCGGCGTATACCAAACCGAAGGCATTTTCAACGAATGCCGATTTAGGTAATTGCATCAGTGCCCGCTCGGCTTCATCGTAAAATTGCAAAGCGAGGAGGGCTTGCGCGGCGCTCAGTTTTTCAAGCAGCAAAGCCTCGTTAGTTTCAGGTGAAAGCGCGCGGGCTTTGGAAAACATTTGTCCAGCCCGACGAATATCGTCCACACGATCCGACACCGAATCGGTTGTTGAATAGCTGCCAATGATTTCTTTCCCGCCTTTTATTAAGGCTTCAGTCAAACGGAGTTTTAATTTATACACATCAGCCGAAGCATTCGCTTGCGTGCTCAGTTGTTGATAGTAATCCCAGGCGCAATTGCCTTTGGGTTCAAGCAGGCGAGCGGTTTTTATCGCCTCTTCAAATTCAAAAAGCATAGGCGATGGCGGAGCCGCAGTTTCTTTAGAGGTAGCGATAACACTGGGTGCATTTGGCGAGGTTTTTACCGCACTGGGCGTTTCGCTGGTAATGATTGCGGGTTTGGGAACCTTCACCGGTTCCGGTTTAGTGATAACTTTCGGTTCCGAAATTGTAGGTTGTGCAGGCGCTTTATTGGGTTGAGCAGATGATGTTGGAGAATTAGTTGCCACCGATTTAGGCGGCTCAACCTTGGTTGTCGGTGAAACCGGCGGATTGGACTTGGCGATTTGCGCAGGTTGATTCACGGGTGGCGTTGTAGTCTGAGGCTTATTAACCGGTTGTTGCTTGGGTTTTGGCGCTTGAACTTGGGGTGCCTCAATCACTGATGGACGGTTGATTGGTGGTTGTGGTGATTGCTGATTCGTCGTGGAATTAATCTGAGGTGCCGCAGGTGAAGGTTTATTTTCCGGTGCTTTGGTTTCAACTTTTGCTGTTTCCAGTTTCGGAATTTGCGGCTCTTCGGCTTTGGCTACGATTACCGGTTTGTCAGGTTTTGTAACCGCATTGACGGGATTCGACGAAACACTCTTTTCCGGTGAACCTGCAACCTTTGCCCAGGCGATTTCTGAAAACCCATTTCCTAAACGTGTTGGATGCTGTTTATTGGAAGTGTCTTGAGAAATTCTCGAGGCGATGAAATCGAAAAGTTCATCCCCGTTTAAGACGCCATCGCGATTTTTATCCGAAGCCTTATTGATTGCTTCAAGCACATACCGTGTAAAAACGCCGTGTCCTTCCCATCGTTGACCTTCGCGGGAAAACTCGCCGCCTTTATTGGCAAGCAAACTTGAAATACCGGAACGCGACTCGGTTACTTGATCGATTGCCTGAACAAAATTTTTCGACGCATCGCCATATTTCTCGCTATCAAAATAATCCTGTCGCATGGCGTCGGCAATTAGTAATACCCGGCGGGCGCGCACACGTTTACCAATTGCATAGGCGAAATCTTTTAATGAAACAGCCGATGAGTAGGGAACATTGGCATCCGAATCGAAGGTTAAAAAATAGGATTCTCCGTATTCTTTTTCATAAAATCCGTGACCGGAAAAGAAGATGTAAACCGTATCGTTTTCGGTAGTCGAACGCGCCAGCCAGTTACCCACGGCTTCCTTAATCGAGGAAACTGTCGCTTCCTGATTGATAAAGGTGCGAACATTATCACCGCAGATTTTCCGCATGGCTTCAGCGAAAGCCAATGCATCTTTATCGGCAAATTGGATTTGGTATCCGCCGGGAAGTTTTGGATATTTAGAAACCCCAATAACAACTGCCCACGATTTAGATGGAGGGGAAACGGGCTGGGTGGTTTGTGCGTAACCCAAGGGAAGCCACACGAACAGAAGGTTGAGTAGAAAGAATCCCATCCCTATTCGTCTGCTTTTAGATTGACTCATGATGCTACTTACAAAGCAAAAAGGCGCGGCATTCTCGTTCAGGAATCTCGCGCCGTTTTGGGTTCAAAGATGATTGGAAGATTTTATTTAAAGCTGCTTAAAGCGGTGCCTTCATCTTCATGAATTTCAAATACCGTGAGGAGTTTGGTAATCGCCAGAAGGTCTTGAATTTTTTTTGTCAAATTTAAAAGTTTCAACTGTCCACCGGCTTTATTTACGGTTGTATAGGAACTGACCAATTCACCGATGCCTGAACTGTCAACATAAGAAACATCACCAAGGTTCAATAAAATTTTATTTTTGCCGTTATCGAGTAATCCGCGAACCGCTTCGCGCAATTGCACGCTTCCTTCACCGATGGTGATTTTTCCTGATAAATCCAAAACCGTTACATCACCTGCTTCCCGTTGTTTGAGACTCAATTGAGACATTTTCTTATTCTCCTTTTAAGCTGATTGTTGTTGGCGCTTCCATTTTTTTAATCGCACAATGGTTCCCCCTTCGGGGTGCAATGAATGCTCGACTTCGTCCATGAAAGTACGCATATAAAAAATTCCCCGACCACTTGGTTTCAACAAATTATCGACATCCGTTGGGTCTGGCAATTGCGTTGGATCAAACCCCTCGCCTTTATCGCGTATGTAAACCGTCAAGGCATCATCTTCAATGATAAGCTTGACCTCGACCTTTTTCACATCTGAGTGTTTATTGCCATGTGTAATCGCATTGATTACTGCTTCATGAACCGCCAATTCTACCCAGTTTGCATCATCATCTTCAAATCCGATTTTGGCTGCAGCAATTTTTACCTCAGAGCTAACCGTTTCGGCAGATTCCAATTTGCTCGGAAGGGACAGGTCTAAAGTTTCCGTCATCAAGCGTCAGCCTTTCTTAAACCTAAAAACTGAGTAGTCACGAAGCGCGTCATTGTGTAACATAGCGAAAGTTACCATGTCAAGAAACATAAGAATCAGAGGCAATTCAAAGGTTATCGGAACCGTTCAAGTCCCCGGTGATAAATCCATTTCCCATCGTGTGGCAATGTTGGCGTCGATTGCCGAGGGCTGTTCAACCATTCAGGGATTTGCATCGAGCGCCGATTGTCACGCCACCCTCGATTGTATAAAAAAACTGGGAATCGCAGTCGTCGAAAATAATCAAACCATCGAAATTCATGGTCGCGGTCTTCGCGGTTATCAGCCGGCAAAATTACCGGTTGAATTATTTGTCGGCAATTCCGGTTCGACCATCCGAATGTTAAGCGGCATCCTTGCCGGGCAAAATTTTCAATCAATTGTTGACGGGGATGCCAGCATCCGACGAAGACCGATGAAGCGCATCATTGAACCTTTAACCCTGATGGGCGCGACGATTACCGCGACTGAGGGGAATTTTGCTCCCCTGACCATTCACGGAAACCGACTTCGCCCGATTGATTATCACACGCCGGTTGCCAGCGCCCAGGTGAAAACCTGTGTCCTGTTTGCAGGGATATTTGCCGATGGCGAGACCACCGTTTCAGAGCCTGAATTATCGCGCAACCACTCGGAACTCATGCTCAAGGAATTTGGCGCGAAGATTGAAACTTTGCGGGCAACCAATAAAATTTCTATTCAGGGACAAGTCGAACTTCATCCGGTTGCCTATCAGGTTCCCGGTGATGTCTCATCTGCGGCTTTTTTAATTGCGGCGGCTTTGTTGCTCCCTGATTCGCAATTGCTCATAAAAAACATAAATTTAAACCCGACCCGAACTGCATTTCTAAATGTACTGGAAAACCTCGGAGCCACTATTATTCGAGAAAATATTACCCTGCGACATATGGAACCGGTTGGTGATTTGCGCATTTTCTTTTCGGAATTGAAAACTGAAAAAGAAGGAATGGTTTTGTCCGGTGACATCATTCCAAACCTCATTGATGAAATACCCATTCTTGCTGTCATCGCAACACAAATTGCCGGTCGTTTGAAAATCCGCGATGCTCGCGAATTGCGAATTAAGGAAAGCGACCGACTCAAAACTGTAACCGAAGGATTGCGAGCGATGGGCGTTGAAGTCGATGAGTTCGAGGATGGCTTGGCAATCAGCGGCAAACAGACCTTGAAGGCAGCAAAGATTCATTCAGAAGGCGACCATCGAATCGCAATGGCATTTACCATCGCCGGGTTGCTTGCATCCGGTGAAACGGAAATTATCGGTGCAGATTGTGCAGCGGTTTCGTTCCCTGAATTTTATGAATTACTCACGGAACTCTGCGGTGAAGGAACGATCATTGAAAACCCTCGTAATGAAAAATGACTAATTTTCGATTGGCAACCCGGCATTAATCCAGGCGCTGGTTCCACCAACTATATTGCAGAGATTTTGAAAACCCCGGCGCTCTAAAATACTGGTTGCCGCACTCGAACGATAACCGCCCGCACAAATCACCAGTGTAGGTTCAAGCGAATCCACCGAAAGATTTGCCTTTGCAATCGACGCGAGCGGGATATTGATTGCGCCGGGCGCGTGCCCGTTCTTAAATTCACCCGTGCGTCTTACATCAATTAATTGGAGATGTTTATTTTCATTGAGCCGTTGTTGAAGTTCTTCAACACTGATTTGTGCAATGGTTGCCAGCGGCAAGCCGGCATCGCTCCAGGATTTAATACCACCGTCGAGATAACCTTTTACGTTTTCAATGCCGACACGCGCTAAACGCATTTGCGCTTCATTCACGCCTTCCTGGCTTTCCGAGACGATGATGATTGGCTCGTTTAAATTCAACAAACATCCAGACCACGAGGCAAATTGTCCGCCAAGCGCGATATTAATTGAATCTTTGATGTGTCCGGCTCCATAAGCGGCAGCATTTCTAACATCCAGAATGGTGGCTCCGTGTTGGAATAACGCAATAATTTCCTTGGGCGAAAGCGCCGGAAGCTCTGGTAAATCCTTGAGTGAACCTGCACCCTGTCGGTTCAATTCGGCATCAACCGGAAAATAGGCAGGCGCTTCGGGAAGGTCTGTGGTCATTAATTTAATGAATGATTCTCTACTCATCGGTTGCAGCGCGTAATTAAATCTCCGTTGGTTGCCGAGGGTTGAAAAGGTATCACTTGAAATATTTCTACCGCACATCGAACCCGCGCCATGTGCCGGGTAGACCTCAACCTGGTCATCAAGGGTTAATATTTTATTATGCAGGCTATCGTAAAGCATTCCCGCCATGACTTCAGCGGTATAGCCTTTTGCGCCAACCAGGTCGGGTCGTCCGACATCACCGATAAACAGGGTGTCGCCGGTAAACAGCCTTTTCGGAGTTTCACTACCGGTTGCATCAATGGCGAGAATCGAAATACTTTCAGGGGTATGTCCCGGAGTCTCTAAAATCTTCAAGGTTATATTGCCAACCGGTAATTCATCGCCATCCCGAACCGCAAGATGCGGAAAGTTCGCCCTGGCTTTTTCTCCGAAAACGATTTGCGCGCCGGTTTTTTCAGCCAACTCTCGATGACCGCTGACGAAATCGGCGTGCAGATGGGTTTCGATAATGTACTTGATTTTCAAGCCTGCTTGGCTGGCTTCGGATAGGTATTGTTCGATGTCGCGTTGCGGGTCAATGACAGCGGCATCCCCCTGGGAGCCAATTAAGTAAGAAGCATGAGCCAAACAGCCCAGATAGAATTGTTTGAAAGACATACCCCCTCCAAATTGCAGAATTTTTTCTACAATCTTTCCGATGAAAGGGAAAACTACTATTTATTCAGAGCAATGGCAACCCAACTGAGTCGGATGTTGCTGCCAATATTAAAAATTTATCCAGTTGTTTACATATATAACTATGTGGTAATTTAGTGTTGCGGTTTTAAGGAGGAAGCATGGGAAAAAAACAGCGAAAAGAATTGACTGATGAGGCGCTTGAACTTATCGCCGTTCGATTTCGGGCATTATCTGAACCGATGCGGTTGAAAATTTTAAATGCCCTTGGAGAGGGTGAGATGAGCGTTACGGAAATCGTTGATGCCACGGGCAGCGGGCAAGCAAATGTCTCGAAACATTTAGGCATTTTACTTAACGAAGGAATCGTCACCCGACGCAAAGAGGGTTTGAATACCTTTTATAAAGTCGCGGACGAAGGGATTTTTACTCTATGCGAGACCGTCTGTTCAAGTATCGATAACCACCTTGCCGCAAAACATGGGGCGGTCAGAGGTTTTTCAAACCGATGAATGATGTGTGTAAAAATTCATTGAAAACCAACGGGCATATTTTTCTGGTCGGATTTATGGGCGCTGGCAAAACCACCATCGGTCGGGCGCTGGCTGAAAACCTGAACCGGCAGTTTTTTGACCTTGATGATTTAATTGTCAAGCGAGTTGAAAAAAGTATCCCGGATATTTTTCGCGAATCGGGTGAAGCGTTTTTTCGAGAACTTGAAAGTCAAACTTTGAGTGATTGTAAACAATTGTGTGAGGCGGTGATTGCCCTTGGTGGAGGGGCATTTGTGAACGAGAAAAATCAGCAGTTGACCAGAGGAATGGGCGTTTCGATTTGGTTGGACTGCCCGATTGCCACGATACTTACACGGATTGAATTTGACGGGTCAAGGCCGCTTGCTCGCAATAAAACCTTGGTTCAAGAGTTGTTTAACCAGCGAAGCAGCGCTTATGCCCAAGCTGATTTGCGGATTTTTGCCGGTGAGCAAACCATTGACCAAATCGTTGAGGAAATAATTAAACTGCTACGAAATCGCCGGTAATTCAGCCATTTATTCACTTTCCGAAAGCCCAAGGGTACAAGCCCATAATAATCCCACTCATCAAGATGAATTACCGGTTGACAGCGTTCAAGATAAAAATTTACCATTCACTCGTTGACAATTTATCTGCCGAAGTCGTTCACACGCTGTGAACGACACGGGGGAACCAACGCTCTTGTTTAAGAGCATGGGGCGCATCGCAGATTTTGCGTAGGGTACTTCCAGCCCAAGCCCGTCAGCTAACCTCGTAGGCTAAAAGGAAGGGAACCGATTCATCAATCCGCTATACAAAAATTTCGATTGATAATTGGTTGGGAATAGAGAATCTTCGATTGGTTACGAAGCCAATTCCTCTAAAGTAACTTTCCCGCATAACTCCCTTCTAAAATTTATTGGAATTCTAAAGATACGGCGTCCGTGTCGGTGAATTTCATTTACTCGAAACCAGGGATAAATCGGTTTTATCCAATTCTCGACAGGTCTATTTCCCTAATTGGGATTAGATGGAACGGAGGGTTTATGTTCAGTGCCAAAATGCAAAAGGATTATTCAAGTCAATCAATTTCATTTGAAGCCACCGCGCTTGACGCCGCGCCGGATGCAAATATTTTCCCAGGCGAGCATTCATTTCAATCAATCCCCGGATTCAACAGCGAAAGTTACCGGTTGACCGTTGATGGCTTGGTCATAAAAAGATTGAGTCTGACGCTTGATGATATTCATGAGGATTTTCCCAAAGTAAATTTAATGGCACCGTTTTGCCGTGATGGAGTGACCAAGAATAATCAACTAGCCAAATGGGGAGGCATACGTTTGCGTCACTTATTATTAGCCACAGGGATTAAACCAGAGGCGACTCACGTGGTGTTTTTAGGTGGAAATGAAGGTTTGGCTAACCCCAAAGTCATGACCTCAGCAGGGGCAATCCCGATTAAAAAAGCGCTTCATCCTGAAGTATTGCTGGCTTACGAAATGAATGGCGAACCGCTCACCAGGATGGATGGCTATCCATTGCGGGTGATTATTCCAAACGACTTTGAAACCAGCGCGATTAAATGGATAAACGAAATTCAACTGCTCACCAAAGTTGAACAGGGCGTGACGCATTCGGTGGCGCATTCAGACCCCGATAATGAAGTAAGGGTAATTATTTCCCGACCGCGAAATGGCGATATGGTTTTTGATGATGTGGTGGTGGTTGAAGGATATGCGATTGCCAGCAACGGCAAATTGATTCGTCGGGTTGAAGTCACAAGCGATAGTGGAAAATCCTGGAAACCCGCTAAAGTACACAAAAATTATAACCCCTGGGTTTGGAGTTATTGGGATGCTCATTTAAAACTCAGCCCTGGAACTCATAAGCTCATCGTGAGAGCTTTTGATGAAGAGGGGAACCAAACAACTACCTACCCAAGCATTAAACTCAAAGTAGCAGATGAAGATTAGCGATTGGGGCGTTATTGATTGACCGAATGAACTCAAAAGGGAATCGGGCAATGTGAACTCATGATGGCATTGCCCGATTCAATATTCAGAATCCCGAATTAATTTTCCGCTTTTGAGGGTCTTTCACTTTCGGCAAGGATTTTAAATGTCCTTTCAACCTGATTGAAATCCTGATTACCGACTTTGAATGGCACGTGTTTGTTATCTTTATCGACCAAATCCATTACGATGGTGAACTCCCCCGGCGATAACTCTTCCCACTTAATCCATTTTGCATCCCAGCGACTGATTAATTGGGGTTTGCCATTGTTGATTGAATAGCGAACCTTAAAGTCGCTCTGACCAATTCTTGCATTGCTGACATAAAAATCAATCATCACGCCGCGCGGATCGCCTTGCCAGCGATATTCACCCGCAGGTTTTGAATAGGTCAGAAGCGGTTTGGTTAAATCTACGGTCTCACGAGTTTGGTTTTTAACGTAAAAAGTTGAGATGGCAAAACAGGAACCGTCCTCCTTTTTAATTGATTCGTGCCATTCTCTTGCCGGAAAAGCCCGTAAGATATGCAACCCTTCTTTTAGATTATCGAATTTTCCATCGGCTGCTTTAAACGGTTCGTTGAGATTGTAATTTGAATAATACGGTTCATTGTCCAGCACCACATGAATACTTTGTCCGCGATTTCGTTGAACATCTTTATAAATCGGATAATCGGTGATTGAAAAAGTCGGAGCGATTGCATTTCCGGCTATTACTTCACCGGCTTTCGGCGCGGTGATTTGTAATTTTACTTCCGCGTCATCCCCGATGGTATAAAAACCGGGCGCGGCGCTTCCCATCGGTTTTGCATTGGCAGGCGTTTCATCCGGTGCATAAGTTCGGGTGTTGGCGTTTTTGGATGATGGAGTATTGGCATTATTTGCAGGTTTCGAGTCGGAACAACTGATTAGCCAAAATGTTGCCAGAATGGAAAAAGCGAAAAACCATAACCGTGTATTTTGAGTTTTCATGAAGCGTACCTCGAAGGAAGGAATGGGTAATGGGTTAATCAATTTTTAACCCATTACCGCTGAAAATTATTTTTGGGGAAGCGCGGGTTTGATAATTTTACAATCTTCAACCGATAAAGACTTCAAAAAGGCAATCAAATCAGCCCTTTGTTCTTTGGTGATTTCATTCTTTTTCAAATTTTTATCCTTATACTGATTATCCTTTCCACCGCCGACCATGAAATCAACCGCTTCTTCCAAGGTCGCGATGCTGCCGTCATGAAAATATGGGGCAGATTTTGCCACATCGCGAAGCATCGGGGTTTTGAATGCCCCGGTGTCTTCGGGATTTTGGGTTTGTTTGAAACGCCCGACATCCGGTTCCGGCTTATCCATTCCGATACCGACATTATGATAACGCTGGTCGGTAAGCAAAACACCGTCGTGACAGTCATTGCATTTCAAATCCTGAAACACTTGCCAACCGCGCTTGGCTTCATCGCTCATTGCTGATTCATTCCCGGCGCGGAATTTATCCCATGCCGTATCATTGGCAATGATCGTTCGTTCATAAGCAGCAATCGCCATCATGATATTTTCGGCGGTGGCGTCGGAATTAAAAACCTTTTTAAATTGCGCTCGATACCCGGCGAGGGCATTTATCTTTGCGACGATCTCCTGTTCTTTGCCTTCCGCGCCCATGTTTTTAGCTTTCCATGCCGCCATTGCCTGCTTTTCAAGCGAGATACTTCGTCCATCCCAATAATATTCTTTGTGATAACCGATATTCCAAAGAGTTGGGCTACTACGTGCCAAAGTTTGATTGTTTACCCCGACGGCTTTCGGTAATCCGTCGGTCAAGCCTTTCTCACACACATGACAGGAATAACAGGAGCGAGAACCGTCAACGCTCAACCGTTCATCAAAAAACAATTGTCGCCCCAGGGCTACTTTTTCAGGAGTCATCGGATTATCACCGGGAATTTCCATTGCCGCGTAGGCATCCCAGGGTTTGGGAAGCGGCTGGATTTCCGGCTTGTACCCACCATCGTCAACCCGATTGCACCCGCTCATCATAAATCCGGCAAATAAAATGAAGAAGGTAAAGCAAAACACTTTAATTGCTCTGGTATGCATTTTCTACTCTCCTCTTAGTTGATTAGATTTGCTCTTCGTCAAGCTTCGATTTCCGCTCATCGAAACATAATCGGCTGTTTACACCCGCACTCAATTTTGGGGTAAAACGAAAACGCCGAGATGCGGGCCGGGATTGTTCAAAGTGGCTCTGAGAGCCAGTTCCAGGACGTTGCGTAATTCTTCAGGGGTCACAATGGCATCAACGAATCCGCGAGCCGCAGCATACCTGGCATCCAGTTCGAGTTCGTATTTGGCGCGTACCCGTTCCATTTCGGCTTTCATCTCAACGCTTGGTTCCTTACCGGCTTTTTGTAATTTTTCGAGTTCGGCGCTAAATAGTGCCATCACCGCCGAATCACCTTCCATGACGCCCATTCGACCGGTTGGCAAAGTGAAAATGAAATCGGGGTCAAACCCTTGTCCTGCCATTGCGTAATATCCGGCTCCCGATGCGTGATTGATGGTCAACACGATTTTCGGCACATTGGTGGTCGCCATCGCTTCGACAAACTGCGCACCGGCGCGAATGATTCCCGAATACTCGGCATCGGTGCCGACCATAAACCCGGATACGTCTTGCAAAAATAAAAGCGGGGTCTCATGGCGATTGCAATTTTCGATAAAGTAAGCGACTTTTTCGGCTGAATCTTTATAGATAATACCGCCGAATTTCGGCGGTTTGCCTTTCGCCCCGCGAATCAATCCCCGATTATTGACTATCACGCCAACCGGAATGCCGCAAATCCGCCCAAACCCGCAAATCATCTCTTTGGCATATTCAGCCTGAAATTCATCAATCTCGCCGTCATCAAGAATGCAGGCAAGCAAGTCATACATATTATAGGGATGGCGATGGTCTGCCGGGATGATGTCGTAAATCTCGGATAATGGTTTTTGGGGTTCGTGACTTTCAGCGATGGTTACATGCGGAGCCGGTTTTGCTGGCAGTTCCAATATCAGTTTGCGAAGTTTCGCAATACACGCTTCGTCATTTTTAACCAGATAATGCGCTACGCCGGAAATTTCATTATGAACGCGCGCTCCACCGAGCGATTCGGCATCAATGGTTTGACCGACTGCGCCCTTTACCAGGTTTGGTCCGCCCAGTCCCATAAAAGAGGTTCCTTCAACCATGATAATGACATCCGATAGTGCCGGAAGATATGCGCCACCGGCTACACATTGCCCCATTACCGCAGCCAGTTGCGGGACTTTTAAATGTCGTCGCATTACCGAGTTATAAAAAAAGATTCGACCGCCTCCGTATTGCCCCGGAAATACGCCGCTTTGATACGGCAAATTGACCCCGGCAGAATCAACCAGATAAATAATCGGAATCCGGCAACGCATAGCAGCTTCCTGCATCCGCAAAACTTTGCGCACGGTTTCGGGCCACCAGGAACCGGCTTTCACGGTTCCGTCATTGGCGACGACGATGACTTCACGTCCATGAATTGTCCCAAGCCCGGTGATCACGCCTGCCGCCGGAGCCTGACCATCGTATTGGTCATAAGCGATTAATAGTCCGGTTTCGAGAAAAAAGGTATCCTCATCAAGCAGCAGACGTATTCGCTCGCGGGCAGTTAATTTTCCGCGTTTATGTTCTCTCGCGATGCGGTCGGCACCACCGCCCATTTTCAATTGATCTTCAAGGGTTTTCAGGTCATTGACTAAGGCTTCAAAATGTTGCCGATTAGTGATTGTGGTTTGATTTTCCATAGAGAAATTATCGTAATGAAGATGCAGTGGAAGGATATATTCTTGAATAGTGGATTGTCCATCGCGCGATTGCCCGGCGCGAATATTAAATTTTCAAATATGCTTCAGTGCAGGTTGCAAGAGTTTTTGAACGATGAATTGAGTGATAGATGGTCGTAAAGATTAAACGGAAGTTCACGCCGATAGTTTAAAATTGAATAACCGGAAATTCATCGAAATAAAACCGGGAATTGAAAAATTCCATTGCATAAGAGGGAATTTGACTGAAATAATTCCACTGGCTCGTGCAATTTTTTTTAATTCATTCGGGAGTCAATTCGTGCGGTCAATCAAATTTATTTTTATTATTCTGCTGGTATTTATTTCGGTCAATTCGTTGCAGGCTGTAGGGCAATCAGGGAAGAGCGGTTCGGCTGGACGCCGCAACGTGACCTTAAACGTCATCGTTCATTGTCCTGAAGGAAAAGCCATATCCAAGGATGATTTTGAATTGTATGACCAGGCGGTTCAACAGGAGGTTGAAACCTTTTATAAAGTGGATGCCGGCTCGCGAATCGTCCTGATGATTGATAGTAGCGGTGATTTACGGGTTGAATCGGAAATATTACAAAAGGCGGTCGGTTCGCTGATTAATGAATTATACGAGGATGACCAGATGATGATTGTCGGCTATAACGAGAATGCCGAAATCATCGAAGACATGACTCCTGATCTGAAAAAATTGCAAACCAGTGCCACTAAAATTATCCGCAAGGGTTTCCCGAATTTGTTCGATGCTTTGGTTGCGGTCACGGACGCATTGGAGCAGCAGGCAAAAACCGGTATTGAAAAACGCGCTATCATCCTGATTACCGATGGCTATGATAGCGAGAGTAAAACCAAATTCGATGTCGCGCTGAAAACCTTGCAGGAAGCCAACATACTTCTATATGCGCTCAAGGTTGCAGACCGCACACGCGGCGCGCTTTTACGCGATAAGCCCAAACCCCCCGTCGTGCTGGAAAAATTAACCGGCGGCACCGGCGGTTCGATTTATCCGATTAATAAAAATGAAGAAGCGGCAAAGGTGATTTCTGAGGACTTGCGGAAAAATTGGTACAGACTGACCTATAGCCCCGTGGGCGTCAACTCTCTCAATGACCGCAAACTGTTAATCATGACCCATGATAAAAATGTGCAACTTAAAATCAAAGATTCGCACCCGGGCAAGTATAAATAATTTGCCTTTAGCGAAAACCATCCGGCTTTTATAAATTGTGGGTGGTGAATAACCTCAAGGAAAAACTGACCGGAGGGATGTTTGAAAAATTCTTCTCGATTTCACCTGATTCTGCTTGTCGGATTCCTAATCGCGCTCGGATTATCGGCTATCAAACCGCATGATTATTTCACCTGGATATTGGAAGTGTTTCCGGCAATCATCGGGGTCGGTATTTTGGCGTTCATCTATAATCGCTTCCGGTTTACCAACCTGGTTTATTTTTTGATTTTCATCCATTGTCTGATTTTAATCGTCGGTGGACATTATACCTACGCCGAAGTTCCCTTATTCAATTGGCTTCGCGATGTGCTGCATTCCGGTCGGAATAACTATGACAAGGTCGGGCATTTCGCCCAGGGATTTATTCCGGCGATGATTTCCCGCGAGGTGCTGATTAGAAATCGCGTGATAAATGGTCAGAGCTGGCAGTTCGTATTGATTGTTGCCATCTGTTTAAGCATCAGCGCGTTTTATGAATTTATTGAATGGTGGGTGGCGATTTTATCGGGAAGCGCCGGTGATTCCTTTTTAGGAACGCAAGGGTACATCTGGGATACCCAAAGCGATATGTTTCTGGCATTTATTGGCGCAATCCTGGCGCAACTTTTTTTAACTAAGTTCCACAATCAACAGCTACAGCAACTCGAAAACGAAAAGCCTTGAAATCGGCTCCCGGAGCCGGTTTTAAGTTTCGATGATTTATCTCACCGGTTGAAATATGGGTTCTTCGGCTTTTTCAATCATGGTTTGATTACGGATGGCGTTGCGGTGCGAGATTGCCAACAAAATCCCCAGCATTGCAAATGAAGTCAGTAATGACCACCCGCCGTGACTGACAAAGGGCAAAGTAATCCCGGTCATTGGAAGTAGTCGCAAGACGCCTCCTAGGTTGACGATTGCCTGAAAAGCCACGAATGCCGTCAACCCTGTGGCGAGTAACTTGGTGAACATATCACTTGCGCCGAGCGCGATAGCCGTTCCCCCGAATACAATAACCGCAAGCGCCAGCAGAATGGTTAATCCGCCGATAAAACCGGTCTCTTCCGAGATAGCGGCATAAATAAAATCCGAATCCGACACCGGAACCGTTTCGGGATAGCCCAATCCCAAACCTTCACCTTCGATTCCTCCTTCATTGATACCAAAAAGCCCCTGTGATAGTTGTAAGGTTTTGTCGCGCCAGGCTTCCCGATTTAAACGAGCAATCTCATCCGCGTCGCTTGATTCAAGGTTGATTTTTTTCAGCTTAACGTAATTCTCGAAATCCCGTTTCCACCAGGAAGTATCCGGTGCAGGCGGATTCCACATATCCAGCCAGACGTGAAAGCGAAACTGCACATAACCCGGAATCCCAAATCCGGTGGTGAGTTTTGAAACCCCGATTGATAAAACAAAAATGACAGCAACCAATGCGATGGCATAGAGCAGTTTGGCTTGATTGCGAACCGCGATGACATAGAGCATCAAAAATACGCCGAAAAAGACCAATAGTTGCCCAAAGTCATGAAGCAAGAAAAACGGAATCACCGGCATCGCCGCGATAATGACGAAGGGAATAAAATGTCTGGCGGTTGGTAATCCCCATTTGGTTCTTCGCAGGTGGCGATAGGTATCAGCAAGGATTCCGGCATAGCTTAATAAGAAGAGGATTTTAACGCTTTCCCAGGGGGTTTGTCCGAATAGCTTGCCATTGGCTCCCCAGATTAAAACCATTATCGAGAGGATGACCATAATGATTCCTGTGGCGAGTCCTAAAATGAAAGAGTGGCTTTGTATCCATAGCAGCCAACGGTCATCTTTAAAAATCAGAAATGCAACGATGAAAGTGACAAACGCCAAAATGGGAATGTAGGTGTCCGTTGATTTTAAAACATATGCCAGTCCAAAACTTTTGTCGGCTTTGTCATCGAGGTCCGCAGGTTCTTTCGGAACCGCTTCGCTACTTCCGAACATGAATGCCTTTTTCTCATCATCATAAGCGGTTTTGATATTGAGCAATCGAACCGCCTGCGCTTTTTCGCGGCGTTCGACCGATTTTGTAATGCCGCGCGCACCATATTCCGGGTCAGCAAATAAACGAAACTGGAGAAGCGTGCCGATTCCGAATAGAAAAATAGCAGCCGTGTAGATCAACATTTCTCCGCGAAATTTTTGTTTGCGAACCAACCAGAAGAAAACCATAAACACCGGAATCAATAACAGCACATCCCGAAAGGCAACCACTTTACTGGCGTCATAGCCACGCAAATCACCCGACCAGATAATCGCCAGATACCCGGTAATGCAAAGCCCGAAAATCACCCCAATCAGCAGGAGATGGAGCGTCGGACGGGTTCGTTTAAATTTAATTTTTTTAGCTTCTTCCATAGCTTATCAAATGAAACCACTCATCGGGTTTCAAAGAGATTCTAAAAATTTCATTAACAATCGCTTCTTTTCTTCCGGTAATTTTTGAAACCCTTCGGTTACGGTCGCTGCTTCACCACGATGTTTCAAAATCGCTTCAGTTAAATTTTTTGCGCTGCCGTTGTGTAACCAAAGGAGATTATCTTTTAATTTTTCAAGGCGCGCACCAATTCCCCACAACGGCGCGGTTCGGATTTTATTGCGCGATGAGGGATTATTCGTTTCGAGAATCCCGTCTCCGGTTCCCACGTCATGCAACAGAAAATCGCTGTAGGGATGAACGATTTTGTTGCCTAATGCGTCTGTGACTTTAAAAGCTCCACCATTAATCACTGTGCCGACGGCAGCGGTTTTAATCGTTGGGACATGGCAAATCGCACAGCCGATGGAGGTAAAAATTTTATCCCCTTCGAGCATTTCAGATGATTTGATTTTCTTTGAATAATTCTCAGGGGATTTGGTAGACCGTATGAAATCGGCAATCAAATTGATTTTTGATTTGTCAATTTCCGGGTCTTTGGCGCGGTCAAACTCGGCAACCGATTTGCCGAAAAATGAAATTTCATTGGGATAAAATTCACTGGTGACACCCAACTCATTTCTCAAGGCTTCAGCGACAAATGAAAAGATACTGGCGTGAGAATTTTTCCAGCCGAATCGACCAACGCGGGTTTTACCGGGTGATTCTATAACCGGAACCTCAATGATTTCACCGGCAATCTTTCCTTTACTGATTTTGGGTTGTTCGGCGGCAATGGCGCGAATGGTACTGTCATCAATTGCTTCGATAAACCCATCGCCCAGCATACTGGTTGGCATGCGGTTCGTCACGACATTGAAATCAGGTTGCACAGTCTTGCGGATTTGCGGCGGAATGGCATTGGTTTGAATGACTGTACCATCAATCGGCGATTTGAAATTTTTCCCGTCAAAGATGCCGGCGCGAATCACCATAATCAACCCGGAACCGCCGATAGTAGGGAACTGGTGGCAACGAGTACACATCTCGCCGTTAAAAATGGGTCCCAATCCTTCACGGTCAATAAAATGTTTGCGAAATAACCCGATGCCTTTATTAAAAAATTCCTGTGAAACATGTCCGTTGGTTATATCGTCGATGCCAACCGGCGCTTCCTGATAAACAATTTTTTCGCCATCAGAAACCTGGGAACGTGAATCAACTGAAAAGCAGATCGCATAACCGAACGAAAGTAATATAGCGATGAATAACTTGAAAAATTTCATAAATGCACTTCAAAAATATTATTGATTCCCGCTCGTTTTGGATGGTTTCCGAGATGGTGCCTGAGAGTGTTGACCACTACGAACATAACCGAGTGACTGAGCTTTTTCAATTAATTTTGCGGCAATCGGCGCAGCGGCTTTTGCGCCCTGCCCGCCGTTTTCAACCATCACTGCGAAGGCGATTTGCGGATTATCCGCCGGCGCAAATCCGATAAACCAGGAATCCGTATAACCTGTGAACTTATAATGTGGATTCCCGTCTTTGTCTTTGTAATCAAGCACAGGTTTTCCGGTTGCCTTATCAAAGACCAGCACATCGCGATCAGCGGTTCCGGTTTTGCCCCCGGCGGTAAAGCGTCCCGAATAACTCGAAAATGCCCCCTGCGCGGTGCCTGATTGCACCACCAGTTTCATCAGTTCGCGTAGTTTTGCGGCGGATTGCGGTTTAATAAAATCAGTTATCTCTTTTTTCTGTCCGCCAGTTTCAAAAGTCGGCGCAATATATTTGCCATCGCTGTTTGCAACCGTCGCGGATAACACCGCCATCTCCATCACCGTTAAATCCGTAAAGCCCTGTCCGATGGATTGTAACGCGACATCATAATCCGTGGCTTTCGACGAAAGATTCATTTTGTGTACCGGTGGAGCAAAAACATAATTGAAATCATCCTTATCGCCGTGTTCACTATGCCAAAGGTCAAAGGCGCGACGGGTGTTGTCATCGGGCGAAACCGTGAAATGTAATTTTTTTGCATAGGTAGCTAAACGCTCTCTGCCGATTTTCAATCCCAATTGCGAAAAATATTGATTACACGAATGTGTGAAGGCATCCCTGAGACCGATGGTTCCATGAACTTCTCCGCGATAATCCTTTATTTCACGTCCTGAACCCGGCGGTGTGAAGCCTTCTGCCCGACAGGTGAATTTTTCTTCGGTAATTCCTAAATCGATTGCGACCGCGGCAATGAAGGTTTTAAAGGTTGAACCGGGGCGATAATAAAATGCCGAGCCTCCGGTGACCAGTGTACCAAGCGCGCGGTTGACCATCGGGCTTATTGGTTGCGCGTCTTCAACCTGTGAGGTCAGTTTATCCCAGGCTTTGTCATCCTCGATGATATGCGGGTCAAAGGTTGGCGTTGATGCCATTGCCAGAACTTCATTGTTTGGGAGTAATAAAACCACAGCCGCAGCCGGTTGGTTGGTGGATTGTATTAAATTATAGGCTTCACGTTGCAAACTGCTATCGACCGATACTTTTAAATCTTTGCCCACAGGCGTAGGGGATTGGAGTTGATTCATCACACTGGTCGGTTCGGTCAACCAATCCCGATAAGCGTGTTCCATTCCGCCTGAACCAAGAATGAAATCGGAAAATCCGGTTAGGTGAACCGCCGCGCCACCGAGCGGATATTCTCGAACGATTACCCCATTGTCCGAACGGTAACGAATCAAGGCGTTTTCCAGGTTTCCGGTGCGATCCAGCACCCAACCTTTCAGTCCGCTTTCGGCAAGCCGACGATTCCTTTGATCATATTTTTTAGCCTGAATAAATTCGGGTTGATGATCGGCGCGAAATGCCCAGAAGGAATGAAACCCTAGCAGGGTGATTAACATGAGAATAAAAAAAACGCGAAGGACATATAACCAGCGATTGGTTGCCACCGGACCTAAATCTTTCAAATCTTCCAAATCAGTTTCAGGGATGGGTGGGTTGCGATGTTTCCAGGCGGCGATTATTAAAAGGACGACTAACCCTAGCGCAACCAGTATAAAAATGACCGTGAGGATTTTAGGAATCAACATAATTTTGGTTCAAAAATATTACCGACCGATGATTAACCGATTCAATCAGGTGAGTCGTTCAACTGAGGTCTTCTACGGTTAAATTCACGTCGCCTATTGAAAGTACATCTCCGATTTTTATCACTCCCGCTTCGTTTTGGTTCAGGAAGCGATTATTGATCGCTGTGCCATTGGCGCTTCCCAAATCGGCGACGACAATCCGTCCATCACTGCGCAAGGAGATTGAACAATGTTGCCTGGAGATGCTGGCATCTTCGATGCGAATACGGTTTCCGGCAGTCCGTCCGATGCTAACCGGAGCGGCATTGGCTTTCAATTCGACCTGAAAGAGTTGCCCATCATCTGAACGAAGATTTAATTGGCAAACATCGGTTGATTTTTTTGCCGGCTCTAACACTTTGGACGCATCAAGTTTGGGAGCCAGTAAATCATTGCTTAACACCTGCCAATCCTTTTCCTCAAAATAACTTTTAACCCCAATCGATTTTTCAAAAAAGTCCCGCGCGATTGCCAGGCGAATCACTTTTGGTCGCTCATATCGCCGGTTTACCATGTGTTCCAAAAGCGCAGTTTTTAATTCGCTGACCAGCGATTCCAGATACTTAGGGTTGATTTGTGGTGCCCGTTCATAGGGAATTAAAACTTTGAAAAAAGGCGGAGGAATTGATTTCAAGCCCTGTGAATTGGGCTTTAAATGGCTGTCAATTTCGCGTTCCAACTTGTCGATTAAATCACTGACCTCACGCTGGCTTAGGGTCGATACATTTTCGGATGAAAATTTTGCATCAACCCTGGCACCGAGTTTTTCAAATATGCGGCGTGCTTTGATTTCGGCTTTATCAAAAAAATTTTGGTCAGACATAATCACCCCAATAATAAGTCACCCGCTCACACAATGTACATACGCTGCCAACCGATTAAAGTTGCCATCTGATTTGGACTCGTTTGTACATCGCTTTTCATCGCTTTCCTTGTATGAGTTGGTAGATTATACTCAGCCGTTATGTCCGATGAAATTACGATCAGGGAATGTGTCTCAATCGACGATTACCAACAATGTATTGCTCTGGAGCGCGCGGTTTTTGATGATGATGACATCGATATTATGCCAATTCGGTTGTACATGATTTCCAAAAATTGCAATGCCCCGACCTTCGGAGCCTTCGACTCATCAGGGAGAATCGTCGGCTTTGTGCATACCTCAATTGCGCTAAACAATAAACAGGTCGTTTATCATTCACACCTTGCAGGAGTGGTTGAAGAATTGCGACATCGTGACATCGGCTTTCGCTTGAAACTGGCGCAACGTGACCATGCCATCGCTAACTCTGTGCCGATGATTTTCTGGTCATTCGACCCTCTGCAATCGCGCAATGCCCATTTCAATATCAACAAACTCGGAGCCATCATTCGCACCTATAAAATCAACTATTATGGAGAAGGCATTTCCACGGTTTTTGATGCGCATTTACCATCGGATCGCGTGATTGCCGAATGGTGGGTGAAGTCTCCGCACGTGGAATCGGTTTTAGCAGGCAATCGTCCGAAAATTGAATCGCCGTTGGGGGTGGTTGAAATCCCTGACAATATTGAAAAAGTGAAAGCGATTTCCTTGGAGCAACATATCGAATGGCGACTGGGCGTCAGGGAAAAAATGCTAGGAGAATTGGAAAAAGGGTATATCGTTCGCGGGTTTGTTCGTGATGAACAAACCCAAACCAGTTCGTATTTATTTGGCAATGATGAAGCGCAATTTCGTTATGAAACCTACAATTAAAAGGAATGATTATGCAATTAGAAAAAATTGATTTACGAGAAATCCATCTGCAATTAATTCATCCGTTTGAAACCAGTTTTGGGGTGACCACGCACCGTCGGATTTTATTGATTCGGGCTTTCGATAAATCCGGGGCTATCGGTTATGGCGAATGTACCGCACCCGAAGACCCTTTCTTCAATCACGAAACTATCGAAAGCGCCTGGCACATCATCACGAAATTTGCCGTTCCACTTCTTTCACAAGCGAAAATTGAGAGCGCCGAACAAGTGAATAGCGCGTTGGATAGGATTCGCGGCAATCGTATGGCAAAAGGTGGCGTCGAATGCGCCATCTGGGATTTGGAAGCTCGTCTCAATCATTTACCATTGTGGCATCATTTGGGCGGCACCCAGAGCGAAATCAATTCCGGCGTTTCCATCGGGTTGCAATCAAGCATAGAGGTTTTACTGGAAAAAGTTACACGGGAAGTTGAAGCCGGTTACCAACGCATTAAGCTCAAAATTAAACCGGGTAAGGATGTTGAACTGGTCAAAGCGGTTCGCAATAAATATCCTGATATTAAACTGACGGTCGATGCCAACTCAGCCTATACCTTAAACGACGTTGCCGTATTTAAAGCCCTTGATGAATTCAACCTGTTGTTGATTGAACAGCCTTTGCAACCCGGTGACCTCGTCGATCATGCCAAATTGCAACGCCAGATTAACACCGCCATTTGTCTGGATGAATCAATCACTTCACTTAAAGATGCCAGAGACGCCGTTGAACTGGGTTCCTGTAAAATAATCAATATCAAACTTGGGCGGGTCGGCGGTCATACGGAAGCCAGAGCCATTCAAAATTTCTGTGCCGATAATGGCATTCCGGTTTGGTGTGGCGGCATGCTTGAATCCGGCATTGGGCGCGCGCATAACATCGCCATGTCAACACATCGAGGCTTTACCTTGCCCGGTGATGTCTCTGCCTCAAAACGTTACTGGGAACAGGATATTATCGAACCGCCGGTTGAAGTGAGTGAACGGGGCACGATTCCCGCTCCGTCAGGCATCGGCATTGGCTATGAAGTCAATGAACAGCGCATCGAATCACTGGTCGTGAAAAGGGAAGAAGTCAATCTTTAAGATTTAATCGCAATTAAAGCGTAAGAGGGAATTGCTAAAAAAAATATTTACGAAGCCAGGTTTATTACTGCCAAACTGGCTACAGGAGCCGATTTCAGAGCAGTTCGCAAAACAATTAGAGTTGAGCAAGCGGTCTTTGACCGCGTTTGCATTACAATTTACCAAAATTGAGGAAGCGGTTTTTGACCGCGCCTTAATACTGCTTAGTTATACCAATCGCGAACGGCTCTATGATATTGGCATAAAAAATTATCATTAAAGAATTATTTATCGGAGGAGTCATGTCAGGTTTTGAGGGGAAGTCAGCAATTGTAACCGGAGGGTCGCGAGGCATCGGACGCGCCATTGTGAAGGAGTTGGCAAGACTTGGTGCAAAGGTCGCGTTTACTTATAGCAAAAACACAGAAATGGCGGATGCGCTGGTCGCCGAAATTGAATCTTCAAGCGGAAAAGCCATTGGCTTTCAAGCCGATGCCGTCGATGCCGATGCGGCTGAAAAAATCGTTCAGGAAGTTAAAACACAATTCGGTTCAGTGGATTACCTGGTCAACAACGCCGGTATCACCCGCGATAATTTGATTATGCGCATGAGCGAAGCCGATTGGGATGCGGTGATGGATACCAATTTAAAAGGCGTTTTTAATATCACCAAACCCGCGGTTGCCGTGATGGTACGCCAGCGCAAAGGCTCCATCTTGAATATTTCTTCAATCAGTGGGGTTGTCGGAATGGCTGGGCAAACCAATTACTCAGCGTCTAAAGCCGGTCTAATCGGGTTTACCAAAGCCCTGGCTAAAGAGGTTGCAAAACGCAATGTGACGGTCAATGCGCTGGCACTGGGATTGATTGAAACCGATATGACCAGCAGCTTGACCGAAGATTACCGGGCGAAAATGATTGAAAATATCCCGCTGGGCAGATATGGAACGGTTGATGAAGTCGCCAAGATTGTTGCTTTTCTGCTTTCAGATGAGGCGCAATACATTACCGGTCAGGTGATTCAAGCCGACGGTGGATTGGCGATTTAATAAGTAATTTTGGCGGTGCAACATGGCTGTTGAAATTCGTTTGGCAACCAGAGACGATATTCCGGTACTTGAAGAATTGATCCCCTTATCGGTTCGCGGCTTGAGCGGCGGATATTACACACCTGCACAAATCGAGAGTGCCATCATTCACATCTTTGGCGTGGATAGTCAGTTGATAGATGACGGGACTTATTTTGTTGCAGAAAGCAATCATCAAATTGTTGGTTGCGGCGGGTGGAGCAAACGAAAAACGCTTTTTGGCGGCGACCAGATGAAAGGTGATGAGGATGGTTTACTTGACCCGCAAAGTGAACCGGCGCGCATTCGCGCCTTTTTTGTCCATCCTGACTGGACAAGAAAAGGAATTGGCAAACGGATTATTTCAGCTTGCGAAAATGCTGCCCGTGAGTCTGGATTTAATCGCCTGGAACTTGCAGCAACTTTACCTGGCGAACCACTCTATGCAGCAGTTGGCTATCACCCGATTGAAAAAATAGATGTGCCAATGCCCGATGGAGAATTCCTGGCGATTATTCGCATGGGAAAAACCATTCAGCTTACCGAACCTCAGCCATCGGGTTGAGGCTGGCATTATCATGCCTTCTGAATTCGCAGATAGTTTGCAGGATTTTAAAATCGCATTCGCGCTATTTTAGCTTTGCCCTTCCCAAGCACCGTGACGATGAACAGGTTGTCATAATCGGTTTCGGGAATTTCGGCAATCGTCCCGCCGCCCAGCATCTTAATGACTTCCGGCAAGGTGTTGGTATGCCCGACCACTAAAACCGATTCTCCGCCGCTTTGATAAATTTTCTCGACAATATTTTTAATGGATTGCTCGGAAACCTTATTGCGGTCTGCGGGGGCAGCCGAAATCGGCAAAACAATCGCAGTTAAATTCAACGATTCAGCCAGCGGTTCGGCGGTCTGTTTGGTGCGCAGATATTGCGAAGTGATGATGGTTTTGATGTCAGCTTTGCCGAGCATTCGCGCTAAATTTCTGGCTCGCGCTTTCCCTTCATCAGTCAGTGGCGGGTCGTTTGCGGACATCATTTGCTGACCGGATGAAACAACCTGTTTTTCTGCATGACGAACAAGATAGACCGTGGTGATTTTTACCGGTTCGTCGGCACTGATTGGCGAAGGGGTAAACGATAACAGCAGCAAGGTTATGAGCATATAAAACAACAGGCGATTTTTTAATTTCAAAAAGGTCATTCTCTTAACTCCACGGCTTGAAGTAGTCTGGTTTCTCGAATTTTTAAGTCTAGTCCACTGAGTACGACTGTAGTAAAAATGAATAACGAGAATTAACAGATTACACGATGAGGTTGGGGATTTGAAAACTGTTGCAATCACGTCGGAACATTTTGCCGTAGAATTCGAGAGCGAAGACGAGTTGCGAATTGAATACGCCAACAATATTTCTGCCGGAGGTTTGCTGATTCCCACCAGTACCGAACTCCAGCCGTTTTCGCCTATGCAACTGACATTAAAATTAATTGATGCCGGTGAAGCGCAAATCTCAGCAACCGTAGTTCAAGTTATGGCGTCGGCATTTGCGGTGGCTTTCGATATAAAACCGGATGAGATACTGGCTGCTCTTTTATCCAAACCCGCAGTCAACCAAACGTCCTCCACCCCGGCAGAGTCGAATACCTGGGATCGAATTCGCAATCTATCGCGTGTAGAAAAATTATTGCTCGCGCCAAAAGCCGACCGCAGTGAACGAACCGTTTTGCTTCAGGATAACGATGCACAGGTTTTGTATTCGCTGCTCAAAAATCCCCGCATTACAACTGAAGAGGTTGTGCGCATTGCCCGCTCACCCTTGTTGGCAACCGCGACTGCCGATTTAATTGCCAAAACCACAATCTGGGCGAGTAACTCGGAAATCCGCAGCGCCCTGGTTCATAATCCCCGGACACCTACACCGTTGGCATTGAAATTACTTCCGACCTTACCAGAACCGGAAATCCGTCAGATAGCCAAATCCAGCGCCGTCAGTCAGGCGCTCAAACAAGCCGCATTGAGAATCGTGATTAATCGAAATTGAGTTAGATTAAAGCGAGAATCGAACGAAGGATGGAATCCTAAGAGATTGACTAAATATCTACAATTTTCTTTGCTGACAGGCACGCCGAATGACTATTAACGAATTTTATATTTTAGTGGCATTGGAGAAACCATTTTCGCTAGTTTGAATATTTGTTTGGAAATTTCTTGACCATTGTTGGTTTCATCATTGATGCGGATTTTGAGAGTGGGGGGGCTAAATGTTTTTCAAAAATTTCTGTAATTCATTTAAATGTTTTTGACAAAGCCCAGAACCGTGAATAGCTTCATATTGCATCCAACAATTAACACAATCTGGATATGTGTCTTTTGTATTTTCATCGTAACCTTCTGAAACGCCAAAAATATGCAAGCATTCATGGAATATAGATTCTTTGTATTCTGAAACCTCAATTGCAACAGCACCAGGATATACACCTATACATTCACCCCACATACCTTTCCCAATAGAAAGTGGTAAATCAGGTGCTGAGATAAAAATCGCCTTTGGGATTTCATGAGTACCAATAGAAGTATCCATGATTTCCTTTATGAGAGGTTTTAGGAAAATAGTTTCTTGGTCAATAAATGAGAAGGCGACATCTCTGGTGTAATTTGAAACTGAAACTAGGGTGGAAATAAATTTTGAGCTAATAAAACCTTTCGTTTTTAAAGAATTATCAATTACCCGATTTATAATGGTTGACCAAGTAGGGTACTGCTCCTTCAAATTGACAAACTGAATACGTTTATCAACTTTATGATTTTCTTTTAACCATTGAAACAAATCTTCAAGTTTAAGAAGTGTTCTCTGTATAAGAGAATCATCTGGTGGATAGGAAGTTACAGCAACGAGTAAAGGGTTTGACTGTTCCATAAATTGAGAAAAAATTTAGGTTTTGTAATAAATCAGAAGGCGGTCATTGACCGCCTGTTTATTTAGTCGCCGGTTTCTGTTATGAAAGGCCCGATGTTGGATTGACTGAGGGTTTGTGTTGTCACCCCGTCATCGAAATATTTATACTTCGCGGAAAATCCGTTACCTTCTTCTATGCCCTTTGCCCCGTTGCCGTTGCTGGCGTTACTTAAAACTTCTTCGTACAGCGGTGGCGGGATGTCTGCGAATTCAGCCATCGGTCCATAGACTTCATCAACCCCTTCGCGAAATACATCGCCGATTAACAGGTTGATGATATTGACGCGATAATCGGGATATTTCTTGAGGAATCGCGAAAAACTGAAGCCCTCGTTATAAAACGCATAAACCAGTTTGCGCATCGACTCGATGCCTTTATCGAGTTTCGGTTGAAATTGTCCGAGCCGCGCTCGCGAAAAATCATTATGCTTAAAAGCATCGTGAATAGCATCGGCAGCAAGTTCCGCCATCTTGAATGCCAGGAGAATTCCCGATGAATAAATCGGGTCGAGAAAGCCATAGGCATCGCCGATTAAAATAAACCCATCGCCGGAGTTTTGTTTCGAGCGATAAGAATAATCGAGAATCGAATAGATTTTATCGACTCGTTCACCATCTGCCACGCGACGACGACACGGCTCACACTTTTCAACCTCTTCGTTGAAAATTTTGGCGAGGTCTTGTCCGCGACCTTTCACCAGATAATCCGGGTCAGCCACCACACCGACACTGGTGATGTCATTTTCAAGCGGGATATACCAGAACCAACCATTGCTGCCGGTCTGAGTTCTTAACACCAGGGTCGCGCCGCCATTTAAATCCGGCTCACGATGCGCGCCTTTAAAATAAGAATAAAGAACAGCTTTTTTCAGCCTGGGGTCGCGCATGCGCCAGCGCAGTTTGTTCGATAGCATAGCGGTCTGACCTGTGGCATCGACGACGACTTTCGCAAAAAATTGTTGAACCGTGCCATCAGTCATTTGCGCTTCCACCCCGATTGCCTGTTCGCCATCAAAAATCACCTGTTTTACGGGGGTTTTTTGATGAACGGTGACGCCTTGTTCGGCAGCATGATTGATGAGCATTTCATCAAATACCGCGCGGGTCACTTGCCACGTAACTGCGCTTTCGTGATGGTTGGCTTCAAAAAAGTAGAAAGGACGGGATTCTTTTCCCGCAGGGTTGGCGAACTGAACACTGTATTTGTGAACAAAGGGGCTGGCTTTGAGCTTTTCCAAAAAGCCCATTCGTTGAAATGTCCAGTAAGTGTCGGTCATAAACGATTCGCCAATGTGATGACGCGGGAACTGCTCTTTTTCAAAAAGAATGACCTTGCGACCTTCGCGGGCAAGAATGCTGGCTACCGAACTACCGGCAGGTCCTCCGCCCATAACAATAACATCATATTGATTGTGGTGTTTTTCCATAGTGATATTTAAACGTAACGAACCGGTTTCTGCTCCGGTTCAAAAAATTCCGATAGAAAACTATCGACCTGTAATAATCCACTGCGTGTGAGTTCAATCTGTGATTCGGTTCGGAATAAAAATTCTTTTTCAACCAGGCTATTAAATACCGCTGCAAATTCCTGCCAAACATCGACTGAAAATTTCCTGGCGAAATATTGCAAATCCAGTTTTCCGGTTTTGAGTTGTAAAATTAATTCGCGAATCAAGCGTTGCTTTTTGGTAAGCGGCAAAGCGCGAAGCAAGGGCAACGCTTCGGTTTCGAGCAATTGCGTATATTCCTCGAAATGATGAAGGTTTTGAAAATGCACGCCGTCAAAATGCGAAAACGAAGAAACCCCCAGCCCAATCATATCGCCGCCATGCCACAAGGCATCCGTATAAATAAACCGGCAATGTTTTCTGGCGTTCGCGACGGTATAGGCGCTGATGATTTCATAGCCGCGTTTTTGAAATTCCGCAAAAGCGAAATCGACCCAACGCCGTTTGTTCTGCCAATCGGCAATCGGCGAATCCAGACCTTTTTCAATCATCTCTCGCGAAATCACCGTATTGAACGGCAACTCCATCTGGTAAATGGTTACCGAATCGGGTTCGAGTTCGATGGCTTTTTGGATGCAGCGTTGCCAGCGTTCTTCGGATTCGCCTATCATTCCGGCGATTAAATCGATATTGATTTGCGGGAAGTCAACTTCACGCGCCCAATCGTAAGCGCGATAGATTTCCGGTGAAAGATGGGCGCGTCCGTTGGCTTCCAAAATATCGTCATCGAAATGCTCGACGCCAAGACTCAAGCGGGTGACGCCGATTTGTTTAAGCATTTCGAGTTTCGATTTTTGCAAGGTTCCCGGTTCACATTCAAACGTCACCTCTTCGGCATTTTGCCAACTAATGTGTTGATTTAATCCTTCAACCAGATATTGCAATTGCCGTTCGCTGATATAGGAAGGCGTCCCCCCGCCGAAATAGGCAAATCTAAGTTGCCGACCTTGAAAGGCATTCGTCCGGCTGTACAGTTCGTTCTCTTTAATCAAGGCGTTCAGATAGGTTTCAATATCCGAAGCGTTTTTGTCTGTGTAGATTTTAAAGTAGCAGAATTTGCAGCGTTTGCGACAAAAGGGAATATGAATGTAGAGACCAAGCGGTTCTTCGACTCGCGGCGGACGGTTCAATGTTTCGTAGACATTCGGAATAAATTCCGGTTGCCACTTAGAAAACGCCGGGTAATTTGAAACGAAGTAATTACCGACTTCGGTTTTTTTCGGCTCCGTAACAATGGGTAAACTCGGCGAATTCGGGCTGGGACTTTGCGACGCATCTAAATCATTTGCCATTAAACTTCTTGATACTCCTACATTGTGATAGCACAAGGCAATCCACTAATGTTTTGTGCGAAAAAACAGAAATACCATAATTTAAACGATATGAGCAATGGACGGTTTCGCCTGAAACAATTTTTTACAACTAATTTTCAATTTTTGATGGTCATTTCAAGCGTTTCAATTTGGAAACTCTCCCGGTCGAAAGCCACTCGGCAACATAGAGATTTCCTTGTGTATCCCAGCGCACACAATGGGGAGAGATAAATTGTCCGTCTTTCCATTTGTCCGGCAAAACCGGGTTTTGCCCGCGTAATTTCGGGTCTTGATTATCGCCTAAGTGAGTTACCACGCGATTATTTTTATCAATTATCGTCACACGCCCTTCGAGGTCAGCGATGACAATGTCGCCGCCGCGTTGATGGAAATTACTCGGCAATCGCAGGTCTTCCGTGACCATGCTTAAATATTTTCCATCAAGCGAAAAAAATTGCAGTCGATGATTGGCGCGGTCTGCGACCAGAACTCTTGGGGTCTTTTCACGGGTATCGACCCAGATGCCATGCGGTTGACGCAGTTGACCTGCATCTTTTCCAGCGCCACCCCAACTGCGAACATATTCGGCTTTCGAGTTGTAATGATGAACGTAGGATTTGCCATAGCCATCGGTCACATAAAAATCGCCATTCGGGGCAAAGGCAATTCCCGTCGGTTTGAACTCATCGGCTTTTTGATAAACACCCGATTCTTTCGGATAATCTTTCACCCATACGATTTCGCCTTCCAAAGTGCATTTGGCGAATTGATGGCGATTGAAATGCGTCAGGTAAACATATTCGGTTTTACCTTCTTTGAATAAAGCCATGCCGTGTGTGCCGTTTTGCCATTCCTTGCCCCAGGCTTTGATAAAGTTACCGTTGGCATCAAAGATCATGATGGCGTTTTCCGAATCGGTGTTCATCAACACACGTCCTTTGCCGTCAATTACCACTGCGCCATGTGTGTTGCCGAATTTCATGCCTTCGGGAAGTTTCGCCCAATTCGGAATCCATTCATAGCGATGATTGCCGCTTCCAAGAATGATTGGTGAAGCGGAGGGTTTAGCCAGGAATCGAGGCGCGAGAGTCGAGATGGTTAAGGTTGCGGATAATCCGAATAAAAAATTTCGCCGGGTCGGCATATTGGAATTTGAAAACATTTTTCCTCGCTTAATAACTATTTTGTCAGGTTGTAGTTTGGTTGCGGTTATTTTCAAGCAAGTAATTTTTGCATCACCTTGCCGCTCACATCGGTTAAGCGAAAATCACGACCTTGAAATTTGTATGTCAGTTTCGTGTGGTCGATTCCCATTAAATGCAAAATCGTGGCGTGCAAATCGTGAACTTCGACGGCATCTTCGACAGGGTGATAGCCGAGGTCGTCGGTTTGTCCATAGGTCACTCCGGGTTTTATTCCACCCCCAGCCATCCACATTGAAAAGGCTTTAGGATGATGGTCGCGCCCCAGATATTTTGAACCTTGCCGCTCTTCATTCATTGGCGTTCTGCCAAACTCGCCACCCCATACCACCAATGTTGAATCGAACAAGCCCTGTTGCTTTAAATCGTTGATTAACGCTGCGGCGGCTCGGTCCACCTGACGGCAAAGCGTCGGCAGGGAATTGACCAAATCATCGCCTCTTCCGGTTCCGTGATGATCCCAACCGCGATGATAGAGTTGAACGAAGCGAACGCCACGTTGCACCAGCCTTCTCGCCAACAGACAGTTATTTGCAAAAGACGATTTGCCGGGTTCAGTGCCATACATTTCATGTATGTGTTTCGGTTCGCTGTTGATGTCTGTAAGTGAAGGCACGCTCGATTGCATGCGATAAGCCATTTCATAAGCCGCGATTCGGGTGGCGATTTCCGGGTCGCCAATTTCTGCACTATGGATTTGATTTAAATCTTTCAAAGCGTCCAATGATGCGCGACGGGTTTCCGAAGTCATGCCATCGGGATTGGTAACGAACAGCACCGGTTCGCCTTGTCGACGAAACTCTACGCCTTGATAGTAGGTCGGTAAAAAGCCGCTACTCCAACAGGATTTTCCGCCGTCGGGGTTGCTTGCGCCCGATAGCAAAACCACGAATCCCGGCAACTCCTGACTTTCGGTTCCCAGTCCATACGAAAGCCATGCGCCCATACTCGGTCGCCCGACGATTTGATGACCGCTATTCATGAAAATCTGTGCCGGGGCATGATTGAATTGGGTGGTGTGAACCGTGCGAATGATGGATATATCATCAGCAACGCCGGCAAGCTGCGGTAAGAGTTCAGAAATTTCCGCGCCTGAGTTGCCATGTTTTTTGAAAGCATATGGTGAACCCAGTAGCTTGGGCGTTCCTTTAATGAAGGCGAATCGTTCGCCTTTAATAAACTCTTCGGGAATGCTTTGCCCGTCATATTTATTGAGATTTGGTTTGTAATCGAATAAATCCAACTGCGATGGCGCGCCTGCCATAAACAGATAAATGATGCTCCTGGCTTTTGCTTTAAAATGCGGGCTTCGCGGGGCAAAGGGATTCGTGTTGGATTGACCGGCAAATATATTTTCGTTGAGCAGCGAAGCGAGCGCCATTCCACCAATGCCCAAACCCGACTGCTTAAAAAAATGGCGGCGAGTAATTTGTTTTAAACTGTATTGTTCATTAGCCATTGTATCCACCGAAACCCATCAAGCATTTTTTAAGACGACCACAAAAAATGAAATCAAGCTACTCTTTGGTTAAGGTCTCATCCAGATTCAACAAGACATTGGCGACAATCGTCATTGCCGCAAGTTCGGGAATTTGGTTGTCACTCAAACCCGCAACTTGCTCTTTCAATAAATTTTTTGCGCTTTGAATATCTTGGGAATATTTCAATACCTGTTGTTCATAAAGCCCGATTAAGCGATTGACCTCCTGCTCACTCGGTTTGCGAGAGGTGCATAACCTGAATCCAAAAGTTATTTTTTCCTTTATTGCTGATTGAGATGAATGAACCATTCTTTGTGCCAAGGCTCTCGCGGCGATAAAAAATGCTTCATCATTTAATGTCGTCAACGCCTGAAGCGGGGTGTTGGTTCGCACTCTTCTCACTGTACAAAACTCACGACTCGGCGCATCAAAACTCACCATACTCGGATATGGCGCGGTGCGACGAACGAAGGTGTAAAGCCCACGCCGAAATTTATCGCCGCCTTCACTGATAATCCAACGATCCCGGTTATAGGGATTGTCCCAGATGCCTTCGGGTTGATATGGGAAAACGCTTTCGCCGCCAACTTTGGGATTTAAAAGTCCGCTGGTTGCCAGTGTGACATCGCGTATCATTTCGGCTTCCAGGCGAAAGCGCGCGCCTCTGGCAAGCAATCGATTATACGGGTCGCGCGCGGTCAACTCCGGGTTTATTTTTGAAGTTTGACGATAAGTCGACGAGGTCACAATCATTCGCAAAAAAGCTTTAACACGCCAGGTTTTCATGAACTCCGAAGCGAGCCAGTCAAGTAATTCGGGGTGCGTGGGACGTTCCCCCTGCGTGCCAAAATCTTCGCTGGTTTCAACCATGCCGTGTCCGAAAATCTGTTCCCAAAACCGATTAACCGTCACTCTCGCAACCAAAGGGTTTTCTTTACTCACCAACCAACGCGCCAGCCCTAAACGATTGGGCATTTGATCTTGTGGAAGCGGGGGGAGCGAAGCCGGTGTGTCGGCAAATACTTTTTCGCCTTTATTGGTGAAACTGCCTTTTATGCGAATGAACGTCGATGGGCGTTCAAAGGTTGGTTTTTCACCGAGAATTTCAGCGGTTGGGATATTGAGTTTATCGACCGTGCTTTTTAATTCCGAAAGCAGTTTTCGCTCTTTATCCAACAGCGGTGTCATTCCGCGATAATAATCACTCAGTTGTTTCTGTTGTTCAGTTGTTCGTGAATCGCTGGCGATTTGAATAATCGGGCGCAATTTACCATGAATGTTTACCACACTTGTCGGATTGTTCGAGGCAGTGACGGACAATCTGAATTTACCCAGCAGTAATTTATTCGACGGATGAGACTGGCGTATCTTTATTTCAAGATTGGTGAGTGAAGAATTTCCAAATGGCTTTTCGGCAACCAGTACCAATTGCCTGGGGAGTCGCAGGTTTTCATTCGTCTGGTCGATCAACCAACCACTTGAGGTATTCAACAAGACAGCCGTGGCATTCCCATCATCTGCTTTCGCGTTATTGAATTTGATTTTTTGAGGGCTTGAACCATCATTCGGAGTCACTGCCATTTCTATGGATTGAATGGCAAACCCTCCGTATGGATCACAACCCGGTCCTCCTCTTGGCAAACCGGCATCCGGTAAGGCTTCAAGCCTGAGCGCAGTGAGGTTCGATAAACTGGTCGTCGCCTTGATGACATACTCATCGCGATTGGCAAATGGCGCGGTCGCGAGAATCGTCTTGTCGGTTGATTTGCTTAGCTTCGTACCGTTGGTCGTCAAAACCGAAGTGATTTCCAAAGGAACCCAAGCCTTTTCTGCGTCACGAACTTCACGCTCCCATTCGCTCTGTTGTTGAATCAGCTCCGGTGTGCTGGTTTTTAAATTGTTTTCAACCTTTTTGATTTCTTCTTCAATGGCTTTTTTGCGGGCTTCCTGTTCGGTTGTTGCAAGATAGAGTTTCGGTTCAATTGCCCAACGCTCTAAAGGATTGCCTTCAAAGTGGTATTGGTTGTTATCAAAAAACGCCATGAAGCGATAGAAATCTTTTTGGGTGAATGGGTCATATTTATGATTGTGACATTGCGCGCAACCGAGTGTCGTACCCAACCAGACGGTTGAAGTGGTGTTGACGCGGTCGATTAAAACTTCAAAGCGGGCTTCTTCCGGGTCAACGCCGCCTTCCTGATTGAGCAAAGTATTGCGATGAAATCCAGTAGCGATTTTCTGGTCAATGGTTGCATCGGGCAGCATATCTCCGGCGATTTGTTCGATAGTAAACTGGTCGAAAGGTTTATCTTCATTAAAGCTGCGAATCACCCAGTCGCGATATTTCCACATCACCCGGCGATTATCTTTTTCATAACCATTGGTGTCGGCATAGCGCGCCAAATCCAGCCAGTGACGCGCCAGGCGTTCGCCGTAATGTTCGGAGGCGAGCAACTGGTCAACTACTTTTTCATAAGCGGTCGCGCTGGTGTCGGCTAAAAAATCATCAACCGCTTTGGGCGAAGGGGGCAATCCGATTAAATCGAGATAGAGTCGGCGAATCAAGGTTTCTTTGTTGGCTTCGGGTGAGGGCTTCAAGCCTTCTTTCTCTAAACGTGACAGGATGAAATTATCAATCGGGTTGCGAATCCATTGCTTATTTAACACCTCGGGAACTTTCGGTTGTACGGGTTTCACATATGCCCAATGCTTATTGATTGCGGATTGCGGATTGCGGATTGTGGATTGCGATTCACCATCAGAGTGGTTGAGGGGTCTGGGCTGATTCATGGGGTTCCAGTTTGCGCCTTCATCAATCCACCGACGGATTTTGTTGATTTGTAAATTCGAGAGCGGCGCGCTTCCCATCGGCATACGCGCTTCATCTTTTAACCCCAGAATTCGTTGCAGCAGACGGCTTTCACTGGCTTTTCCCGGAATAATGACTGCGCCGGAAATGCCCCCGTTCATCGCAGCGGTGGCGTCATCAAGCCTGAGTCCGCCCATCGCTTTTTTGGCGCTATGGCAAGCCAGACAATGGCGCTCAAATATCGGCTTGATGTCGCGGTTGAAATCAATGGCGGGCGAACTTTTCGTTTGTGAAAAGGTTGTATAAATCGAAAGCGGAATTGCCAACAAACAAATAACCTGTTTGATGAAATTGGTTTGAAGGCTTTTGGAATATGGTATTTTCACTCTGCTCATCATTTCAATTTCTCGTTGCCAACTCTTATCACGAACTTTTATAGACTGCAATAATATTGGAGAGTTTTACGGTTGACAATAGAGATGCCATCAAAGAAACTTTTGAGCCTTCAACAAAAATGATTCACCTTTGATTTTTTATTCGCAGCACCTTGAAAGGAATTGTAATGTCGCGTTTCAACTGGCTGTTGGACGGTAGCATCGTCGGTCTTTATCTCCTCGTTACAATGGTCGCTGGGCTTTGGGTTCGCAAATACGTCGGTAAAGTCGAGCATTTCCTGGTCGCCGGTCGCGAAATGGATGTCTACCTCGGCATCGCTTCACTTGCCGCTACGGAATTCGGCATCGTCACCTGCATGTACACGGCGCAGAATGGCTATGAAAAAGGCTTTGCGGGAGCAACCCCCGGAATTTTGATGGCGCTTGCAATGTTGGTGATTGGCGTGACCGGGTTTTGTATCAAGCCATTGCGCGATTCAGGAGTAATTACGATTCCCGAATTGATTGAAAAACAGTTCGGGCAACGCATTCGCTGGGCAGCAGGTGTGGTCATTGTGCTTGGCGGTCTTTTAAATATGGGAGTTTTTTTACGAACCGGCGGACAATTTCTCGTACTGGTTGCCGGGTTGGATGTTCGCTATCTCGAAATCATGATGACGGTGTTATTAATCGGGGTTGCGGTCTACACAATTTTAGGCGGCATGCTTTCGGTTTTAATCACCGACTTTTTGCAGTTCGTAGTGATGAGCGCCGGGTTGATTATCGTGACGATTTTAATTTTGGTGAATATCGGTTGGGATAAACTGGTCGCAACCGTTGAAACCGAATATGGCGCGGGAGGTTTTAATCCCTTTGTCAATTCAACAATGGGTTGGGAATATGTGCTGTTCAATGCGTTGTTGAACACCGCAGCGGTTTTAACCTGGCAGACAACGATTGCCAGAGTGCTTGCCGCCAAAGATTCCGAGACCGGAAAGAAAATTTATACGCGAACCAGTTTCTTTTTCGTCTGTCGCTTTTTAATTCCGGGCATCTGGGGCATTGCGGCGCTTGCAACAAACGTGATGTTTTCCGATAACCTTGGCGAGCCAATCAATACACTGGAAGCGATGCCGAGATTTCTCTCGACCTTTGTACCGGCAGGACTGATGGGAATTTTAATTGCGGCGATGCTTGCTGCCGATATGTCTACGGATTCATCTTATATGCTCACCTGGGGAAGCGTGATTTATAACGACATTATGGCTCCCTTTAGAAAAACCAGATGGAGCGAAAAAAAAGGTTTATTCTGGAACCGTTCGATAGTCGCAATTATCGGAATTTTCCTTTTACTTTACGGATTATGGTATCCCTTGAAAGGGGATTTGTGGACATATTTGGGAGTGACCGGCACGATTTACCTGGCAAGCATTTCGGTATTACTGATTGCCTCCTGCTATTGGAAACGCGCCAATAATTGGGGCGCGGCGGCTTCGATTTTCGTCAGTGCGGCTTTGCCCATCACTTATCTGGTAATCGAACAACTCCCATCAACCATTGATTTGGCAAAACGCATCGGCCCGTATTATTCGGGGATTGCGGCTTATGTAGCATCGGCTGTGGCGATGGTCATCGGTTCATTATTAAAACCTCAAGCGAAGGAGGCGAGTCAATGAATCATTGGTTCTGGTGGGCAGTCACGATGGCGTGTGTGGTCTGGTATTTGACGATTACCGTCTATGTGGCAATCAAAGGTGTAGCGGACATAAAACACATGCTGGCGCGTTTATCTAAAAATCAGGCGGATGAACATGAATAAATCTTTTATGCAAAGAACTCTTCTTTGTCTTTTAATTCTAAATTTAATTTTCGGAATAAGTTTTCAATCCACCTTGGCGCAACAACGGACGAAGGCGAAAATCCCGGTTGTCCTGCTCTCGATTGATGGAATGAAACCCGATTATATTCTCGAAGCCGATAAACTCGGTCTGAAAATTCCCAACCTTCGCCGTCTGGTTAAAGAGGGCGCATTTGCAACCGGCGTCAAAGGCATGATGCCAACCGTCACCTATCCGAGTCATACGACGATGGTGACAGGTGTCGCTCCTGCGCGGCATGGGATTTATGCGAACTCGCCTTTCGACCCGTTTAGCAAAAATCAAGGTGGCTGGATGTGGTATGCCGAAGACATCAAAGCCCTGACGCTCTGGGAAGCGGTCAACCATGCGGGAATGAAAAGTTCAAGCGTGGATTGGCCGGTGACGGTCGGCGCAAACATCACCTTTAACATCGCGCAAATCTGGCGCGCTTCGACCGCCGAAGACCGGAAACTGTTGCGCGCCGTTTCAACCAAAGGGTTACTGACCGAAGTTGAAAAAGCCGTAGGCAATTATCCCGAAGGTTACGATTATTCAATCAAAGCCGAACGCCAACGCTCAGCCATTAACAGCTACATTCTGGAAAATAAAAAGCCGAATTTTCATACGGGATATTTTTCGGCGCTTGATGAAGAGCAGCATTCACATGGTCCCTACAGTAAAGAAACCTATCAAACCCTTGAAGAACTTGACGAACTCATTGGCAACGTTCGCGCTTCGGCTGAAAAAGCCGGAAATGGGCGTGCCTATTTTTGCGTGGTATCAGACCACGGCTTTTTTAAATTGAATAAAGAGGTGCGGTTGAATTTCGCTTTGCGCGAAGCCGGGCTGATTGAATTGGATGAGAAAGGGAAGTTGAAATCGTGGCGGGCGATTATCTGGAATTCGGGAGCGACTTCGGCGGTGATTTTAAAAGACCCGAATGATAGGGAAACGAAAAATAAAGTGCGCGACATTTTAACCCGCCTGGTCGCCGACGAAAAAAGCGGTGTTTACAAGTTTTTTGAAGGCGAAGAACTCAACCAGACCGGCGGCTTTCCGAATGCGGCATTCATCGTTTGCACCAAGCCCGAACATTACATCAGCGGCAATTTTGAAGGACCGATAACCGTTGGTCGCCTTCCCGGAGGAGGACATGGATTCCTTGCCGATTTTCCCGAAATGAATTCGGCATTCTTTATTGTGGGACCCGGCATTCAAGCGGGGAAAAATCTCGGTGTTATCGATATGCGCGACATTGCGCCTACGCTTGCGAGTTTGCTTGGTGTTAAACTCCCCAATGCCGAAGGGCGAAATGTTCTGCTCATAAACCGTTCAGCAAAACCTTAATTTCAAATTTATTGAAGGAGCGATTTTCATGTCGGATGAAAAGGTAATTATTTTAGGTATGGCGGAAGTTAAACCGGAACACATTGAAGATTTCAAAAAAGTTGGACTCGAACTGGTCGCTGCCAGTCGCACGGAAGCCGCCTGCATCAGTTACGATTGCCATCAATCAAAAGAATCGCCCAACAAATTCATGTTTTATGAAGTCTGGGCAAATCAGGACGGCATCGACACACATTTCAAGATGCCTCACACGCAGGAACTCTTCGGCAAAGCGCAGACTTTTTTAGTAAACCCGCCAAGCATTACGTTCTGGACAAAACTGAGCTGAAACGAAAAGTAGAAGTATAGAGATATAGAAGAGCAGACATGGAATCTAAAGAAGTTTGCATCCAAAAATATGAAGCGTTTAAAAAAGAATACGGGCGCATTCCCAAATATAAGGAATTTTTGGAGTATGCGGGTTTCCACTCGCGAGGTTTAATCAAAATTTTTGGAGAAGATGCTTATTCAAAGCTACAAATAGCGTGTGGCGATACCGCCAATAAATTGAGCCTTGAAAGAACGCCGCGAGAAAAGATCATGCGACAATATGGCGATCTTGTTTTAGAACTGGGGAAGTTGCCTTCCTCTTCCACTTGGATTCATCGCGATCTTAAACCTGGCATTGAAGGGTTAGCGAAAGAGCCGCATAGCATCAAATGGAGCGACTTTCCAGAGAAATTTGAAGAGTGGGTTAAAGAAACAAAATTTAAGGGTTATGAAAGTGTTTTGGAACTAATCAAGGAGGCAATTTCAAAGAAAAAGCCAAGAACGGAAAAAATAGACCAAGAATTTGAAGAACTGATAAAAGTAATAAGATTATGGTCGCCCGCAAGACGAAGAAATAGTGAGGGAGAGTATAAGATTGAATTGAGAAAGCATTTGGAGTCTTTGGAATTTTCCCTCAACGAAGAATTTGGTGAAAGTAATTTTGATCTATTAGTGAAGAAAAAGTACGCGATTGAAATTAAAAAAGCTCCAAACCTAAGTGAGTACGATAGATTATTTGGTCAATTAGCCAGACATCTTCAGCATCAGCCGAATATTATTGCATTGATCATGGATGCTCCAAGCGAAGACAAATTTGAAAACTTCGTTTTGTTGGTAGATACCTATTTGAATCAGGATAGCAAACTTATAGAGGTTGTTAAGAAATAATAGCCGGTCAAACCTTCGGTCAGGATACAAGTGCATTGACTTGATTATGTGGAGTTTTAATTAGGAGTAGAAAGATGGACGAATTGACGCGACGACAGATTTTAAAATCGATGGCAGTTGCCGGAGCGGTTGCCGGTATGCCCAATGTGACGGATGCTCAGGTAACTGCCGAGAGAAATGAAGACGAGAAGAAACTGGATCGCCAACGGGTGATTGCTTGCGGGATGACCGAAGCCGAAGCGGATTGTTGGGAAGCGGTCGCCGAAGCCGCAGGCAAATTTTTCCGGTTGCCCAAACTGCATCCGACCGATGCCGATGAAGTAGCGCAGGCAATTCATATTATTCAGTACAAACTCCTCAGTCGTCCCACCTATCGCAAATATCTGGAGTTGGCAAAAGGACAGAAGAAATGAAAAAGAAGGAATCGAATTTGTCGCGCAGAGATTTATTGAAATCCGCCGCCGTTGCAGGCGCAGGAATGAGCCTCGCGGGAATTTTCCCTGACCATGCCAAAGGCAATGCGATTGAATTTCTAACTGAACCGCCAGCCAATAATAAAACCATGATTGGTGTGCCGTTTGAAAAACGCGACAAAGTGCGAATCGCGATTGTCGGCACAGGGCTTCGCGGGCGCAGCGTGCTCGGAGAACTACTGGCGGTAGAAAATGTCGAAATCACCGCGCTCTGTGACAATGTCAAAGAGAAATGTCAAAAAGCCGTTGATATGGTCACCAAAGCCGGAAAGCCAGCGCCGGCAATGTATACCAACGGCGATACCGATTTTGAAAATCTTTGCAAACGCGAGGATATTGATTTTGTTTACACGGCGACACCCTGGGAATGGCATGTCCCGGTGATGTTATCGGCAATGAATAACGGACATCATTGCGGCACAGAAGTCCCTGCGGCTTACACGTTGGAAGAGTGTTGGAAACTGGTTGAAACCTCAGAAAAAAACCGACGCCATTGCATGATTATGGAGAACTGTTGTTATGACTACAGTGAAACCATCGTTTTGAATATGGTACGCGAAGGCTTGCTCGGCGAGTTGATTCACGGCGAATGCGCTTATAATCATGACCTGCGCGGCATTCTGTTCGAGAAAAAAGATGAAGGGTTGTGGCGCAGACGCCATCACACCTTGCGGGACGCCAATTTGTACACTACGCATGGATTGGGTCCGGTCGCCAATTATATGAATATCAATCGCGGTGAACGGTTAGAGACGATGGTGGCAATGAGTTCGGTGCATCTGGGATTAGAGGCGTTTCGCAAAGAAAATCTCGCGGCAGATGACCCGCGCCAGAAAGAGGTTTACAAAACCGGAGATTATCACACGGCTTTGATTAAAACCGCTTCGGGGCGAACCATTATGCTGCAACACAATGTCTCGACACCGCGCCCCTATGACCGCATTAACCTGATTCAGGGAACCAAAGGAATTTTCCGCGATTATCCGCCGCGCATTTTTGTTGATGGGCAAAAAGGCGGGCATCGCTGGGCGACCCTTGATGAGTACAAACAGAAATTTGAACACCGGTTGTGGCGCATTGCCGGTGAAGTGGCGCGCAAACTCGGCGGGCACGGCGGCATGGATTACATCATGTGTTACCGTCTGGTTGAATGTTTTCGCGAAGGACTGCCGCCGGATATGGATGTTTATGACGCAGCGACCTGGAGTGTGCCGGGACCACTAAGCGAAATTTCAGTTAAACGCGGCAGCGCGCCCGTAAGATTTCCCGATTTCACACGCGGTAAATGGAAAGCTGCGCGCCCGACGGTAATTTGAAGAATAAAACCATCGCGAAATAATAAGGATGAAATGAAAAGGATTTTTCAACTATTCATTCTCGCTTGTTTGATCAGTATCGGCGTATTTGCCGCTTTGCCGCGAACCTCAGCAAATACCACGACCAATAAGCCGATAGATTTTAATCGTGATGTGCGACCGATTCTTTCGGATAATTGTTTCACCTGTCACGGGCCCGATGATAAAAAACGAATGGCGGAGTTACGCCTTGATACTAAAGAAGGCGTATTTGCAAGCGGCGGGGTGATTGTTTCCGGCAACGCTGCGAAAAGTCGATTGTATCAACGCATTTCTGCAACTGACCTGATGATGCGTATGCCGCCGGTTGATTCGGGGCATAAACTCACAGATGCGCAAATCGAAATCATCCGCCGGTGGATTGATGAAGGCGCGAAATGGGAAATGCACTGGGCATATGTTGTGCCGAAACGACCGGAAATTCCCACAGTTAAAAACCGGCGTTGGGTTAGAAATCCAATTGATAATTTTATTCTCTCAAGGCTCGAAAAAGAGGGCTTGAAACCGTCGATTGAAGCTGACAAAATCACTCTGCTTCGCCGCCTCCATCTGGATTTAACCGGACTTCCACCGACCCTTGAAGACATCGACAAATTCCTTGCTGATCAATCCTCGAATGCTTATGAAAAGGTAGTAGACCAACTTTTAGCATCTGAACATTTTGGCGAACGCATGGCGCTTCCGTGGCTTGATCTGGCGCGTTATGCAGACACCCACGGCTATCACATCGACTCTCACAGGGATATGTGGGTGTGGCGCGACTGGGTGATTCGCAGCTTCAATGAAAACAAACCGTTTGACCAATTTACTATTGAACAACTGGCAGGCGATTTATTGCCCAATGCGACAACCGAACAAAAAATCGCTTCGGGGTTTAATCGCAATCACATGATTAATTTTGAAGGCGGCGCGATTCCCGAAGAGTATCAAACCGAATATGTGGTTGACCGGGTTGAAACCACAGCCAATACCTGGATGGCGATGACTTTGGGGTGTGCCCGTTGTCACAGCCATAAATATGACCCGATTACCCAAAAAGAGTTTTATCAGTTCTTTGCATTTTTTAATTCAGTAAACGAAAAGGGACTGGACGGACAAACCGGCAACGCCATGCCGATTTTGCCATTGCCCTCGGATGAACAAAAAGCCCAATTGGATAAGCTCAATAATGAAATTAAGTTTAGAGAAAATACTTTAACCGATGAAAAGATAAAGCCGCTTCAGGTTGAATGGGAAAAAGCATTCAGAACGACCAAGATGGCTTCGCTCAAACAGGGATTAGTTGCGCATTATAATTTAGAAAATAATTATCTGGATGCGACCGGCAACCAACCCGAAGCCAGGAAAATTCGCGGCGATCCGAATTTCAGCAACGGAATAATTGGAAAATCACTGAGTTTTGACGGCGATTCCGAAGTCAGTTTAATTAATCCGGAGAAATTCAATACCCAACAACCGTTCAATCTCTCTTTCTGGATACGCCCGTCCGGGAATCGCCTGACGCACATCGTTCAAAAACTTGAAAGTGCGGGTAGCCGCAAGGGAATTGAAATTGCGCTTGATGATTTTGCCTTGATTGGCATTCAACATTGGGCAGGAAAAATTGTCGTTACCTTGTCATCATCGGCAAACTCAGCCATTCAAATCCGGTCAACATCGCGGTTGCCGATGAATAGCTGGCAGCATCTCTCAATCAATTTTGATGGGAAAAATTCTGCAAATGGGTTGAAATTATTCATCAACGGGAAACCTGAAAATCTCGACATCATTCAGGATAATTTGAGTGGCACGTTTCAAAACGAAGCGCCATTTTTAATTGGCAATAAGGAGTTGGGCAAACCCTATCGCGGGCAGCTTGATGATTGGCGAATCTATCAACGCCTGTTGAACGAAAGCGAAATCCCGCAACTTGCGCGTGACTATCCGATTCAACAAAGCCTGCTCCGCATCTTCACTAAACCAGCGAAAGAAGAAAGCCAACGAATTCGGGACTATTTTTTAACCTATATCGCGCCCGATACATTAAGAAAGACATTTGCAGAATTGACTGATTTGAAAAAACAACGCGAAGCGTTGAACAAACAAATCAATACGATAATGGTGATGAGCGAGATGGAAAAACCTCGCGAAACCTTCATACTGGGACGCGGCGATTATCGTAATAAAACCGAAAAAGTCAGACCCGGTGTGCCCTCGATATTGCCGCCATTGCCAGGCTGGACTGTACGAAATCGTTTGACCCTGGCGAGATGGTTGGTTGCGCCGTCGAACCCACTGACCGCGCGGGTTACGGTGAACCGATTCTGGCAAATGATATTCGGGCAGGGAATCGTCAAAACCGCAGAAGATTTTGGTTCACAGGGTGAGCCTCCCGTCCATCCAGAATTGCTTGATTGGTTAGCCAATGAATTTATTCAATCGGGTTGGAATGTTAAAGCGATGATGCGAATGCTGGCGACCTCTGCAACCTACAGACAATCATCCAGAGTTACACCTGAACTAATCGAAAAAGACCCGGAGAATCGTTTGCTGGCGCGTGGCGCGCGTTTTCGATTACCGGCAGAGTTTGTGCGTGACAATGCCTTATCCGTAAGTGGATTGTTAAACCAATCAGTTGGTGGTTCGAGCGTTTTTCCTTATCAATCCCCCGGTCTTTGGGAAGAGATGGCTTTCGGAGATGGATTTTCGGCGCAGGAATATAAACAAAGTCACGGCAAAGACCTTTACCGACGAAGTATGTATACCTTCTGGAAACGCACTGTACCGCCGGCATCGCTTGCGACTTTCGATGCGCCTGATAGAGAGAAATGCACCGCGCGGCGGTCAGTTACCAACACACCATTGCAGGCATTGGTGTTGATGAATGACCCGACCTACATCGAAGCCGCGAGAAAACTTGCCGAACGTATATTGAGTGAAGGCGGGGTAACGACGCAAAGCCGAATCGGTTTTGCTTTTCGATTGGCAACCTCGAGAAAACCCTCAGTGAACGAATTGCAAATATTAAATCGGCTTTTGGATGAGCAATTGCAGATTTATAAAAATAATAAAGGGCTTACCGAGTCCCTTTTAAAAATAGGTGAATCCGCAATTGCAATCAAAGTTGAACCGGAAGTTCTGGCTGCCTGGACGATGGTTGCCAGTGCGGTTTTAAATTTGGATGAAACGATTACCAAAGAGTAAAGCGATGGGCGAAAATATTTTGCTTGAGAAATCCTATAAATTTGCGCTTAGAATTGTTCGTCTGTACAAATATCTATGCGAAGAGAAACAGGAATATATTTTAAGCAAGCAAATTTTGATTGCCGGAACTTATGTTGGCGCACATATCAAATCAGCGCAAGAAGCCGAAAGTAAGCTCACTTTTACGAATGAAATGGCTATCGCTTTACGTAAAGCTTCGGAGACGGAGTATTGGCTACAACTTTTGCAGGATGGTGAATACATCGATGGGAAAGCGTTCAATTCAATTCAGGATGATTGTATTGAGTTGAAAAAATTATTGACGACCGTTATCAAGACATCGAAAAGGCAATAGGCTAGAATTCACTCTCCATTATCCATTTTACATTGTCCACTAATGTGCAAAGCCGTGTACTTGAGTTTCGTGCTAAAACTTTTGCAAAACAATGGATAATTGAAAATGAATAATTGAGAATAATCTGTAAAAAGATTAAGTTGCAGGTTTGTATGATTCAGATTAAAGAATTGGCATTGAAATTGACGCGCCGCCAGCTTTTCGGAATGGCGGGTAAAGGCATAGGGGTTGCCGCGCTTGCCGGTTTGTTCAAACAGGAAGGTTGGGCAGTTCAGGATGCAAATCGTGACCCCAAGACCGGCGGACTCCTCGGTTTTCCAAATTTCGCCCCGAAAGCCAGGCGCGTCATCTTTCTGCATCAATCGGGTGGTCCTTCGCAAATCGATACTTTTGATTACAAACCCGCTTTGCAAAAAAATCATGGCAAAGAATTACCGGCATCGGTTCGCATGGGGCAACGCATCACTGGTATGACTTCCGGGCAGAGTTCGCTGCCTTGCGTCAATTCGATGTTCAAGTTTTCACAGCATGGACAAACCGGCACCTGGCTCAGTGAACTGTTGCCGCATACCGCAAAAATCGTTGATGACATCACCATTATTAAAACCGTCAATACCGATGCCATCAATCACGACCCGGCAATCACCTTCATTCAAAGCGGCAGTCAGCAACCCGGTCGTCCGAGCATGGGCGCCTGGGTGAGTTACGGACTTGGAAGCGAGAATCAAAACATTCCCGCCTTTGTGGTTTTACTCTCACAGGCGCAGGCGCTCAATACCGATCAACCGTTGTTTTCACGTTTGTGGGGAAGCGGTTTTTTACCCTCAGCTTATCAGGGGGTGCGGTTTCGTTCAGGCAGCGACCCGGTGCTTTACCTGCAAGACCCGCAGGGAATCAATCGAACCACACGCCGACAGATGCTCGACGCGGTTGTGAAATTGAATAAATTAAATTCTCAAGCTTATGGCGACCCGGAAATCGAAACCCGCATCGCTCAATATGAGATGGCGTATCGCATGCAAACCTCTGTGCCGGAGTTGATGGATTTATCCAAAGAACCGGATTCGACTTTTGAATTATATGGCAGGGATTCGCGAAAGCCCGGAACCTATGCGGCAAATTGTTTACTGGCGCGGCGACTTGCCGAACGTGATGTTCGCTTCATTCAACTCTATCATCGAGGTTGGGATCAACATAATGATTTGCCCAGGGATTTAGCTTTGCAATGTCGCGGCACCGATCAGGCGAGCGCCGCTTTGATTGCTGATTTGAAACAGCGAGGGCTTTTGGATGATACGCTGGTCATTTGGGGCGGCGAGTTTGGGCGAACGGTTTATTGTCAGGGAAAATTAACCGAAAACAATTACGGGCGTGACCACCATCCGCGTTGTTTTGCCATGTGGTTTGCGGGAGGCGGAGTTAAACGCGGATATAGTCTCGGTGAAACCGATGATTTCAGTTATAACGTAGTTCGTGACCCGGTTCATGTTCATGATTTACAGGCAACCATCATGCATTGCCTGGGGATTGACCACAAACAATTGACTTTTAAATTTCAAGGACGCCATTTCCGCTTGACCGATGTTCATGGTGAAGTCGTGGAAAAAATTCTCGCCTGAATTTTTTGTATTGATGCGACCGTTGATTGCCTTGCGGCAATTATTTGATTGAAGGAGTAAATGATTGAATAAGCCATTAGCAGGAATGCAGCTCGAAGAAATCGGCAAAGATGTTTATGCCTGTTTGCAAGAGGATAAGGGATTAGGCTACAGCAACTCCGGTTTTATCAATCGCGGGGGCGGTCTGGTCGTGGATACCTTCTGGGATTTACCACATACCAGAGAACTCATCGAAAATTATAAACGGGTTCAGCGTCAGTCGATCAAACGTGTGGTCAATACCCATAGTAATGGCGATCATTGCTGGGGTAATCAGCTTTTTGAAGGTGCCGAGTTAATCGGTCACCGGCGTTGCCCTGAGTTAATGCAACGCGAAAGTCCGCAGACATTGCAGGGTTTAAGAAACGCAACCGGAAGTCCAGACCCAGCCATTGCCTCGATGGCAAAGAAATTATCCGAATGGAATTTTGAAGGGGTAGAACTAACGCCGCCAAACACCTTGTTCGATGAGCGGTTGGATTTAAATTTGGATGGGCTCCCGGTTCAATTAATTTATGTGGGACCGGCGCATACTTCGGGCGATGTGATTGTGCATTTACCTGAACAGAGAATCGTATTTGCCGGTGATGTGCTTTTTCGATTTTGTACCCCAATCGGTTGGGATGGCACATTCAATGGATGGGTGAAGGCATTGGATTTTATCAGTAAACTTGAACCTGAAGTGATTGTGCCGGGGCACGGGCAGATGTGCGGTGTTGAAGGGATCACGGAAATGAAAGAATACCTGTTGTACGTCCTTCACGAATCCCGTTATTGGTTTGACCGAGGGGTAACGATTTTTGAAGCGGCGAAGAAAATTGATTTAGGAAAATATGCCGGATGGAATGAACCGCAGCGAATTATATTTAATGTTGAAAGGGCATATCGAGAATTTCGTGACCTATCATTTGATCAGGCAGAGGAGGCGATTTCGCTTTTCCGTGGAATGTATGAACTGGAAATGCAGTACAACCGGAATGGTTGATTTGCTCTATCGTTGCACGCAAAACTTGAATGCCGCCGCATAAAAAAGCCTCGTGATTTACGAGGCTTTTGGGTAAATAGGAGAAAAGAATTAATCGAGCGGAATTCTTAAATAAAATATCTGACCGTTTCTTTCGATTTGAATGGCGATTTCCTCGCTTCCTTTAATCGCTTTTTCCGCCTGTAGTACATCGCTCACCGAATTGATTTCAAATTTATCAATGCGATGAATGACATCTCCGTGGCGCAATCCACCATCACCACTTGTCGGGCTACTAGCATCAATGTTATTGACGACCACGCCGGATTTAATTTTGAGGTTTAAACGCGCGGCGATTTCCGGGGTAACGGCTTGAACCGTGATGCCCAACCCCGGCGCAGTGACCTGTTCAGGGCTTTGCGGGGTTGGCGGGTTTGGAGTTTGGGCGCGCGCTTGCTGGGCAGTACGTTCAGCTAACACCACGTTTGCCGATTGGGATTGTTTGTTGCGAATAAAATCGACCTTGCAGGATTTGCCTACCGGTTGCGAGGCAACAGTTTCGGTAAGTTCCGATGGGGTTGTGACCTTTTTTCCTTCAAAGGCGGTGATGATGTCACCGGTTTGCAGTCCGGCTTTTTCCGCAGGCGTATCCGGTATCACTTCGCGCACCAAAACGCCGGAATGCGGTTCAATGCCGTAAGAGTTGGCAATCGCTTCATCAACCTCTTCGGGTCGAACACCTAAAAATCCGCGTGACACTTTGCCGCGTTCAACGATGCTGCTGAAAACATTGCGAACGACGTTTGAGGTGACGGCAAAGCCAATTCCGAGACTTCCGCCCTGACCCATACCGAGTTGTTGCGGAATGATGAAGGAGTTAATGCCGACGACTTCACCGTTCATCGAAATCAACGGGCCACCGGAATTTCCCGGATTAATCGAAGCATCGGTTTGAATAAATTTTCCGAGATTACTGCCAAACTCACGACCTGTGGCGCTGACGATTCCCGCGGTTAAAGTTTGTTGCAAACCGAACGGGCTGCCGAGCGCCAGCACCCAATCACCCTGTTGGACATCATCGGAATTTCCGAGAACCGCGGTTGGCAAATTACTGTCATTTATTTTAATCACTGCCAAATCGGTTTCCGGGTCGGTGCCAATCACCGTAGCTTTGTATTTGCGATTGTCGCTCAAGGTCACATCAATTTTTGAGGCATTTTGCACAACGTGATTATTAGTGATGATGTAGCCGTCATGAGTAACCACGACCCCCGACCCCGCGCTTTGCTGGCGACGCCGTTGTTGGGGCAGTCCAAATTGACCGAACAAACCGGAATCTTCCTCAGATTCTCCGGTAATGCGAATAAAAACGACTGCCGGTTTAATGACTTTGGCAATTTCACGAAATGAATTAGACAGTTCCGTAGGTGAAGGGGCGCTCACTACTTTCGATGAACCGGGGGGTGGTAAAACCGGCGCTTCACCGGTGGGCTTACTTCTAAAAACCGCCAGCGCGATTAGAATCGAACTGAATAACAAACAGGCAATCACTCCCAGAGCAATCCACATGGTTGCCTTTTTTCGCCGAACCGGAATCGGTTCATCAGGAAAGGCAGGAGTTGATTCAACTACTCTAGCCTGATTAAAGGAACCCTGAGCAGATGAAACGTTGTATTGTGCATCGCTATAACCTGACTCATCGTTGAATGTTGGATAATACTGTGGCTGCGAAGGAAATGGCTCGACCGGACGGGGAGCCTGCCCGATGGGGTTTGTAGATTTATTATCAACGTTTGTCCATTCCGTAAACCGAACTTCCTGATTTGCAGGAAGGGTATTGGAAAAATCATTAACCGGTTCAGGAATTTGTTGCCCGGATTCAATCATCGGTTGCGATATATTATTGGTGGGCGTTTCGATATTATTTTGAGTTAAGTCATCCGTGTGGATGAGATTATCCGAATGATTATTGTTGTCTGCCATTTACCCATATCCTTTCTCTGGAAAGCGTTCAGAAATTCAAGATTAACGAAAATTCTAAACCTTATGCAACTGTTGTCTTACAATGGTTCGGACAAAAAATGAGATGAAAAAATAAGCCAATACCGATTAAATGGATGTTTCCAGACACCAGACAATCGGAGATTGGCTTATGACTTTCGTCAACCAGATTTTAGATCAGATGACCA